>JAJTFR010000063.1 GCA_021298455.1 Sphingomonadales bacterium
GCAGTGGATTAGCGGCGCTGACCTGACCAAGTTGAAAGCGGGTGAGGATCTGGTTGTCACTGCACATTCAGACAGGATCGTCGCAGTGCAACGCTTGTTCGATGCGCCGCGCACCTATCTTTATGCCAGCCGCACGGTGACCGTGCCGTCATTCATGTTGGGAGAAAAGGCGCAAAGCGTCCTTTCGGACTATCGCGCGATGGAGGCGCGGTCACGAAAGCTCCAGATCCAGTTCAATGCAGCGCTCTATATCGTGTCGCTCGCGATCATCTCGCTTGCCGTCTGGATTGCCCTGCTCGTCGCCGACCGGCTGGTCAGCCCGGTCAACAACCTTGTCCGCGCCGCGCAAAAAATCGCCGATGGAGACCTGTCGGTGCGCGTGCCAGAGGCAGAACTGCGTGCGAAGGATGAAGTTGGCTTTCTTTCGCTCACTTTCAATCGCATGACCGAACGGTTGCAAACCCAGACCGGCAACCTGATCAGCGCCAATCGTCAGATCGAAGATCGTAAGAATTTCATTGAAACCATTTTGGGATCGGTTTCCTCTGCAATTTTGAGCGTCGATGATGCAGGGATGGTGCAACTTGCCAATCCGATGGCTGAACGTCTGTTGGCACCGCATGGTCCGTCAATAGTCGGCCGACCCTTTGCGGAAGTTGCGCCCCATATTGAAGATCTGCGACGAGAGGCAAAAAGTCAGGCTGTGGTGCAGATCGGTGATGGTGCCGAACCGCAGACACTCGCGGTCAAACTGAACGCCGTCGGCAATGGTCTGGTTGTGACGTTTGAGGACATAACCCAGCAGTTATCGGACCAGCGCCGGGCGGCATGGTCTGATGTTGCGCGCCGGATCGCGCATGAAATCAAGAACCCGCTAACGCCGATCCAACTCGCCGCCGAACGGCTGCGCCGACGTTTCGGCAAGGGTGAGGGCGAAGAAGCCGAGATTGTTGACCAATTGACTGGGACAATTGTCCGCCAGGTTGGTGACTTGCGCAATATTGTTGATGAATTTTCCTCCTTCGCGCGAATGCCGAAACCGGTCTTCCGTGAGGAGGATATTGGAGATATCGTCGGCCATGCGGCCTTTTTGTTCGAGGTTGCAAATCCGGACATCGATTTTACCGTCAACCGCGCAGAACAGCCGGTTCTGTTTTATGCGGACCGGCGACAGATCGGGCAGGCGGCAACCAATATCCTTAAAAACGCGGTTGAATCGATCCGTGGTCGGTTGGCAGACGCGCCGGACGGGCCTCAGGGGCGGATTAGCGTCGACATCTCCAGCGATGGTCAAAAACTGTTGTTACGCTTTGCGGATAACGGGCAGGGGCTTCCTGACTCGCGTGAGCGTATTTTCGAACCTTATGTGACAACGCGGGCAACCGGATCCGGGCTTGGCCTCGCCATCGTAAGCAAGATTGTCGAAGAACATATGGGCGAACTGCGGTTTGAAGATGATCTTGCCGGTGGGGCGGTCCTGTGGATGACGTTCGACCTGCAAAAGCTTTCGATCCTCGCAAACCCGCCGATCACCATTTCCAACGAACCCGACCAGGAGTGAACCCTCAATGGCGCTCGACATCCTCATAATCGATGACGAAAAGGATATACGCGACCTTGTTTCTGGCGTGCTCTCCGATGACGGTTATGAAACCCGAAGTGCCGGCACAGCCGAAGACGCCCTTGCCGCATTTGATGATCGCTTGCCGTCACTGGTTCTCCTTGACGTATGGTTGCGCGGTTCGTCGATGGACGGTCTTGAACTGCTGAAACTGTTTAAGGCGCGGGATTCCAACGTCCCGGTGGTGGTGTTTTCGGGGCATGGCAATATCGACACCGCCGTTGCGGCGATATCGTCTGGGGCCGTCGATTTCCTCGAAAAGCCGTTTGAAGCGGAAAAGCTGCTTCACTTGGTTGCCAAGGCAACCGAAACGCAAAGACTGCGGGCCGAAAATGCGACGCTGAAAGCACTGGTTGGCCAGGCCGAGGAATTGACCGGCACATCAACCGCAATCAATGCGGTGCGCGCAACGCTCAAAAAGGTGGCAGGCACCGGCAGCCGGGTGCTAATCACCGGCCCAGCAGGTGTCGGCAAGGAAGTTGCCGCGCGCCTGTTGCATAGCTGGAGCCCACGCGCGGAGTTCCCGTTCTTGCTTGATGAAGTCGCAGATATGCCTGCAACCACGCAGGGCAAGATATTGCGCGTGCTCACCGATCAAAGCTTCACCCGCGTGGGCGGCACTCGTCCGGTCCGCGTCGACGTGCGCTTCGTATCATCGACGGCACGCGATCTGGCGCATGAAATTGCACTGGGGCGGTTTCGTGAAGACCTTTTTTATCGGCTTAATGTCGTGCCGATCGCAATCCCTCCTCTGTCTGAACGTCGGGAAGACATTCCGTCGCTTGCCCGGCATTATGCCGCGCGCTTCGCGGTAGAACATCGTGTGCCACCGCCGGAAATTGCAGACGATGCGATTGCGGCGCTTCAGGCGTGCGACTGGGCCGGCAATGTCCGTCAATTGCGCAACATCATCGAGCGAACGATCATATTGGCACCCGCCGAACGCCTTGGCCAGATCGAGGCAGACATGCTTCCAACCGAGGTCAGCGGCAATTATTCATCGCCCGAAAATGCCGCCCAGTCCCTGATGGGTGCACCGCTGCGGGAGGCGCGGGAGGCGTTTGAACGCGAATATCTGCAAGTCCAGATCCGCCGTTTTTCGGGGAATATTTCAAAAACCGCTACCTTTGTCGGCATGGAAAGATCGGCACTTCATCGCAAACTGAAGCTGCTGGGGATCGTCGTACGGAAAAATGGCGAAGAATTTGCCGACGAGGAGATGTGACGGATACACGCCAAAACGTTCCGATGGATTTTTGGTATTAGGCGCAACTTTCCTGTTCGTTGCGGCCTTTGATGATGGTATAACTGTAACAGACGCCGCCTAAGGCGTTGTAGGCAATAAAAATCCAAGCCCAAAAGCATAATAGGATAAGATAATGACTGAAAAAAATAATGGCCTGCAGGACCTGTTCCTGAACTCGCTGCGTAAATCTAAAACGCCCGTTACGATGTTCCTTGTCAAAGGTGTCAAACTGCAGGGCGTGGTGACTTGGTTCGACAATTTCTCGCTGCTTTTGCGCCGCGATGGCCAGTCGCAACTGGTCTACAAGCACAGTATTTCGACGATCATGCCTTCGCAATCGCCCGACTCCGCGGCCTTTACGCAGATGATGGCCAATGTACATCAACGGCCCGGCAT
Organism: Sphingomonadales bacterium; assembly: GCA_021298455.1. Lineage (GTDB taxonomy): Bacteria > Pseudomonadota > Alphaproteobacteria > Sphingomonadales > Sphingomonadaceae > Sphingorhabdus_B > Sphingorhabdus_B rara. Next base: position 3,264 of record JAJTFR010000063.1, read on the forward strand.
GCTGCAGGATGTTTTCCTTTATGCTATGTTTGACAAGAAGGAGCCGGTGACGACCTTTCTTGTAAACGGTGTCATGCTGCAGGGTTCGATCGCGGCCTATGACCTCTTCTCATTATTGCTGGAACGGGATGGCGTGATGCAGTTGGTTTACAAGCACGCCGTTTCAACCATTCAGCCAATGCGTCCGGTCAATCTCGCCGAGTATAACAAGGAAGCCGACGGGGAAGGGGATTGAGCCTTTTCAACCGCAGTGAGGAAGCTGGTTTTTCGCGCGGCACGCCTTGCCGCAGCTATCGGTCTTAATGTTTTGCAAAGCCGACATTATCGGGTCCGCTCGCCCAAAGCGGCGACGCTGTTGGGTGGCGGGCAGGTAGAGGAAATCGCCTCCATCATCGCTGAGCGGGAAATCGCATTGCTGATCGTCGATGGTGCGCTGACTCCGATCCAGCAACGCAATCTCGAGGACAAGGTGAAGGCTAAGGTCATTGACCGGACGGGCCTGATCCTGGAGATTTTCGGCGAGCGTGCAGCAACTGCAGAAGGGCGGCTGCAAGTTGAACTTGCGCATCTCGATTATCAGGCGGGCAGGCTGGTTCGTAGTTGGACCCACCTTGAACGCCAGCGGGGCGGCTTTGGCTTTCTGGGCGGCCCAGGCGAGACGCAGATCGAGGCCGACCGGCGCATGATACGCGACCGCATGGCGAAATTGCGCCGTGAACTGGCAGAGGTTCAGCGTACCCGGGGCATCCATCGGGCACGCCGGAAAAAGGCGCCCTGGCCGACCATTGCGCTCGTGGGCTACACCAATGCCGGAAAATCGACACTGTTCAACCGGTTAACGCAAGCCAAAGTGCTGGCTGAAGACATGTTGTTCGCAACGCTCGATCCGACCATGCGCGAGTTGCGCTTGCCGGGCATCGAAAAAGCGATCCTTTCCGATACGGTGGGTTTTGTCTCAGACTTGCCGACGCAGCTCGTCGCTGCGTTTCGCGCGACGCTGGAAGAGGTGACCAGCGCGGATATCATCATCCATGTCCGCGATATCGCACATCCGTCGACTGAGGCGCAAAAGGCTGATGTTGAGGCGATTTTGCGCGACCTTGGCCTTGATCTCCATAGCGATGAGCCAGACGCTGCCCCCATATTCGAATTGTGGAACAAGGCTGACAAGCTCGATAGCGAACAGCATGACGATCTGACACAGATGGCCGCCCATTCACCCCGCCATTTCCTGATTTCAGCGCAGACCGGCGAGGGGATTGACCGGTTCATTTCGGCGCTTGCCAATGTTATTGGTACCGGTCGAGAGGAACATTGCCTCCAAATCGATAGTGGCAATGGCGAAATTCTTGCATGGCTTCATGCCCGCGGACGGGTTGAAAATGTCAAGGAAGACAGGGATAAGCTGATTATTCAGGCCTCGCTTCCGCCCAGATCATGGGGCAAGTTCCGCAAGCAATTCCCTGAAATTGTTTTAGATTAAGTTTTCTCGGCCGTTTTAACACGCTGCCACAGTGCCTCTTTGCCGTCGAGATCAAGCTGCTCGAAGTGGCCTTCGGCGAGCGCCTCCATCGAACGAAACCGGCGCTCAAATTTGCCGTTGGCCGCTTTCAGGGCTTCTTCGGCATCGACCCCGGCCAGGCGACAAACATTAACAGCAGCGAATAGCAGGTCGCCAGCCTCTTCAAACCGTTCCGCGTCTGTTGAAGAGGCTCGAATTTCGTCAATTTCCTTATTCACCTTATCAATTGCACCTTCGATATCGGGCCAATCGAAACCGGTTCGCGCCGCACGTTTCTGCAATTTTTGTGAACGCATCAGGGCAGGCAGCGCCACTGCCACATCGGCAAGTGCGCTGGCATCGGTAGATTTTCCGGCACGCTCGGCCGCCTTTATGGCTTCCCAATTGGCGGTCACCGCGCTGGCATTGGCCGCTCCACCATCGCCAAACACATGCGGATGTCGGCGCAGCATCTTGTCGCTGATCGCATCGATGACATCCTGTAACGAGAAATGGCCTTGTTCGCTTGCCATCTGGCTGTGGAAGACGACTTGTAATAAAAGGTCGCCCAGTTCGTCCTTCAGCGCTGCCATGTCGTCACGTTCAATGGCGTCGGCAACTTCATAGGCTTCTTCGATGGTATAAGGCGCGATCGTCGAGAAATTCTGTTCAAGGTCCCAAGGGCATCCGCCATCGGGATCCCGCAGTTTCTTCATGATGTCGGCAAGTTTTTCAATCTGAGGGGGCATCGTAATCACGCCGATCTTTCAGTACGATAATATATATTATGTTAAGTCAAGAATCGCGATGCCTAAGGAGAGCTCTCGCTAAGGCGTCAACTCCATGACGTCACCTTGCACCCTCCAACTGGAAAAGCTGTCAAGGAAGTTCATGCCTACAACATTGACGTCACCGAAATTGTCTCCGACAACGACGTCAAAATCATCAACTTGAAAATCACCAATTCGGAACTCGGCAACGTTACCAGTCCGTGCCTCAATCTGGCCATTGGCGGTTTCCAATAGGATCTTGCGTCCATCGAGTTCAACATTGGTCTTTCGCGCCAAAGCGTCGCCCATGGCGGTTACCGTCGCGCCGCTATCAACCATGAAGTCCGCATTGACGCCATTGATTGACGCCCGCAGCCAGAAATGCCCATCATCTTTACGAACCAGACGCAGCTTATCGCCCTCCATGCTTTGCCGAGGCGCGCCGGTCAGTTCACCCTTAACGCGATCCCACATCATCGCCATTTCGGGGCGAAAGCTGAAGATCACAAAAATCAGGAAAAATATGGCGATCCAGGCGCCAATCATCTTTGCATATTGGCGCAAAGGCAAACGGCGCGCGATTAGACCGGCAGCAATCAGCACAATCAAAAGCAGCGCATAGACAGCTTCGGGAGAAGCCAGCGCGTCCATCAGCTTACCTTGCTCTCAGCGCGCTGCGCTTTCGCAAATAGATCGAAAAAATTCCGACCGGTGGTATCGATCAGTTCCTCAAGAGACATATTTCGTTGATCTGCCAGAAAGCCCGCAGTGCTGGCAACAAAGGCCGGCTCGCAAGTCTTTCCTCGATGCGGCACGGGTGCCAAGAACGGGGAATCGGTTTCAACTAGCAAACGATCTGCGGGTAGCCATGCGGCTACATCCTGAAGATCGCGGGCATTTTTGAAGGTTACGATCCCCGACAGTGAGATATAAAGGCCAAGGTCTAGCGCCTTGCGGGCGAAATCGGCACTCGCGGTAAAACAGTGGATGACCCCGGTAAAGCGCCCCTTCCCCATTTCTTCGGCCAGTATATCCGCTGTATCTTCTTCGGCGTCACGTGTGTGAATGATGATCGGCAGGCCGGTTTCACGCGCGGCAATAATATGCTGCCGGAAACAGGATTTCTGCTGTTCGCGATCGCTATAGTCATAATAATAATCAAGACCGGTCTCGCCAATCCCGATCACCTTGTGGTGGCTGGCGCGCTTGATCAATTTATCCGCCGTCACATCGCCATGATGGTCAGCCTCATGGGGATGGATGCCCACCGACGCCCAAACGTCTTCCTCACGCTCGGCAAGACCAATCACCGCGTCCCATTCATTCTCGCGGGTTGAGATGTTGAGCATTGCCGATACGCCAGCGGCCCGGGCGCGCGTCAAGACATCCGCTTCCTGCTCGACCAAACCCTTATAATTCAAGTGACAATGGGAATCGATCAACATCTACCTCAACCTTCCTGCGGCAATTCCAGTCGGGGGAAGATGGGGGCTGGCGGTGCAATGCGAAAGCCGTTTGCGGCCAATTCAGTATAATAATCCTGATTGGCGATAGTCGCAAAATCACGGTCGTTGGGGCCAATACCCAACTGATCAAGTAACTTTGCTGCGGATTCCGGAATCACGGGTTGTACCGCCAGCGCCAGCGAGCGTAGCGCCCGAACCAGCGTTTCGAGCACTGCCTCCATCCGCTCTGGATCGGTCTTCCGCAACGCCCAAGGCGCCTGTATATCAATATATTGGTTGCAGGCAAATACCGCACGCATCCAGCAATCGAGGCCGGCGGAAAAATTGAATGCGGCAAAGTTGGCGGGAACGTCGTTCATGCAGGCGTCGTCGATCAAAGCCGTCAGCGCGTAATCCTCTGCCGCCTTGACGTCATTTCGCGGCAGCCTGCCCTCAAGGTTTTTCGCAATGAAGGACAAGGTCCGTTGCGCAAGATTGCCGAAACTGTTCGCAAGATCGGCGTTCACGCGGGTGACAATGGCCTCGGCGCTATAGGTGCCATCCTGCCCGAAGCTGACTTCGCGCAGCAGGAAATAGCGGAGCGCATCCACCCCGAACTGATCGGCTAACTCTATCGGATCGACGACGTTGCCCAGCGATTTCGACATTTTTTCGCCGCGGTTTAAGAGGAAGCCGTGGCCGAAAATCTGCTGTGGCAAGGGCAGATTGGCCGACATCAGGAAAGCAGGCCAATATACTGCATGAAAACGGACAATATCCTTGCCGATAATGTGGACATTAGCAGGCCAGTAACGGGCGAAGCTACCCTCACGATCCGGAAAGCCGATACCCGACAAATAGGTCGTCAGCGCGTCCACCCAAACATACATGACATGTCCGGGCGAACCCGGCACCGGCACGCCCCAGTCAAAGCTGGTGCGCGACACGCTAAGATCCTTGAGCCCACCTTCGACAAAACGGAGAACTTCGTTACGGCGGCTTTCAGGCCGGATAAAGTCGGGATTGTCGCGATAAAGCGCGAGCAGTGGCTCCTGATATTTCGACAGGCGGAAAAACCAGCTTTCCTCGACGGTCCATTCAACCGGGGTGCCTTGCGGCGACAGACGCACGCCCCCCTCCCCGTCGACCAGCTCCTCCTCGCCATAATAGGCTTCGTCGCGGATCGAATACCAACCTTCATAACGATCCAGATAAAGGTCTCCGCTGGCCTCCATGGCTTTCCACAAGGCCACGCTGGCGGCATGGTGCGCGGCATCGCTGGTGCGCATGAATACATCATTTGATATATTCAAAGTTGTACACATCTGCCTGAAATAGGATGACATTTCATCCGCAAATTCAAGGGTATCGCGCCCTGCATCGCGGGCTGTCTGCGCCATTTTCAGACCATGTTCGTCGGTGCCGGTCACAAAACAGACATCGCGGCCCATCAACCGCTGGAAACGGGCAATTGCGTCAGTTGCGATCGCTTCATAGGCATGACCGATGTGCGGCCGACCATTGGGATAGGCAATTGCAGTAGTCAGATAATAGGGTTCGCGCATCGTTCCGCTTTTAAAATAGGTTCAAAATGTCATCCGCGCTGCGCCAAACTGGCGAGCAGATGGCCCATTTGGAGGAGGACCGCCTGTTTATCAAGCGAAAGCCCGATGGCTCTTGCAGCAAGGCGGTCGGCTTCCTGGAAGGCCTCTACACCGCGCGGCAACTCACTTACCGGCAGATCGGAAGCCGCCCGAGCAATCCGCCCCGGAACATAGCGCAAAAAGGCTTCGTAGCTCGATTGTGCGGCCTTAACCGACAACTTCTCGGCAATCTGCATGCGGATCTGGTTGCTGCTGTCACCCTTGGCCAATATGTCTTCGGCCAATTGCTCAATGGCGTCAAAACCGATGCCGGAAAGCTGGATTGCCTCGCCCGGTGCGCCGCGCCCGGTTCGCACCAGCGCCGCAATCTCGTTTGAGCCCGCATCGGGCAGCAAGATGTTCAGCGCCGATGTCATGTCATTGTCGCTCAGCGGGTCGAACCGAAGCATCTGGCAGCGCGACCGGATGGTCGGTAGTAAACGGTCACTCATATGGCTGATCAACAGGAAATATGTGCCCTGCGGAGGTTCTTCGAGCGATTTTAGAAGGGCATTTGCCCCTCCCCGTTCCAGATCATCGGCAGCATCGATGATCACAATGCGCTTGTCCGCCATCGACGGCCGTGTCGTCAGACGATGCTGAACCTCGCGTATTTGATCAATGGATATGCTTCGCTTCAGTTCAGCATCAGGATCTATGAGCTCGCCGTCTTTCGGCAACTCCTTGGGCAATCTTTGCACCCAGACAATATCGGGATGGCTTCGCTGTTCTATCATTGAACTGTGATGGTTCAGCGGATCGACCAGTTGGCGCGCCATTTCACGGGCAAAACTGGCCTTTCCCACCCCGCGCGGGCCAGACAATATCCAGCCATGATGCAGCCTGCCGCTACTAGCGGCCTTGACGAATTGCGCCAATTGCCGGTCATGCCCGAATAACCGGCTCATGGCAGAAGGTCCGCGATCTGCGCAAACAGGCGGTCACCCACATCCTCTGCAGTGCCGCGGGCGTCAACGACGCGGACCCGATGCGGTTCGGCCTCGGCAATTGCCAGAAAGGCATCGCGTACGCGCTGGTGAAATGCATCATCACGGCCGCCGATGCGGTCGCTCTCGCCGCCGTCGCGCTGTTGCGTCCTTTCCCGGGCATCCGCCAAGGGCAGGTCAAGGATGATCGTCCGTTCAGGCAGAAAACCCCCGCTGCCAATAGCGTGCAACTGCATGATGGCAGCATCGCTCAACCCCAGACTCGCGCCTTGATACGCGCGGCTGCTATCCAGATAACGATCGGATATTACCCAAATCCCCTTTGCCAGCGCCGGCTTGATGCGTTTGGTGACATGATCGCTGCGCGCTGCGGCGAACAAAAGCGCTTCGGCTTCTGCGCCCCAGCGGTCGTCACCGCCGCCCAATAGCAATCCCCTGATCGCTTCTGCCCCCTCCGTGCCGCCCGGCTCGCGCGTGATGTCAACTGCAAGCCCCTGTGCAGCCAGTCGCTCTGCCAACATGCGGATCTGGGTTGACTTGCCGGCGCCTTCTCCGCCCTCGATCGATATGAAACGCCCCATGATCACAACTTTTCTGCCAAAAGGCGCATGCCGTTCAAGGCTCGGCCCAGAAAATTCGCACGCTCGACACTATCCGCTGCGACTAGCGGAAAGCGTTGTACTTTTCCCCCTTCATAAAGCAGCGAGAGCTCCGCGATTTTCTGCCCTTTGCGAATAGGGGCTTTGACGGGGCCGTCATAACTGACGCTGATCCGAGGGCGCTCGATCGCCCCCTTGCGTGAAAGCGCGGCAATGCGCTGCGTCGTTGCTACAGGAACAACCATTGCCTCCCCCAATTGAACCGGCACATTGGTGACCATTTGGTTCGGCGCAAACAGGGGCTGTTCGACCCAATTGTCAAAACCCCAGCGCATCAGCAGTCGCGCCTCGTCAATCCGCGCTTGTGCAGAAGGCAGGCCCGCAATCACCATCAGCAAACGCCGATCGTCCTGCTTGGCCGTACCCACCAGGCAATAGCCCGCCTCTGAACTATGCCCGGTCTTCATGCCGTCTGCGCCTGCGACCGCACCCAGCAGAGGGTTGCGGTTCGATTGCGTCACATTGCCCCAGCGGAAACTGCGCTGTCCGAAAAACATTTCGAACAACTGCGGATGCTCTTCGATGATATGTTCAGCGAGCAGCGATAGATCCTGGGCCGTCGAAACAGTCTTGCCGCCATCAGGCCAGCCACTGGCGTTACCAAAGCGGCTATCTTTCATGCCAAGCCGCTTAGCTGCCGCGTTCATTTCACCAGCAAAGGCGGCTTCGCTACCGCTGATGCCTTCAGCCAGAACAACGGATGCGTCATTACCCGAAAGCGTAAGTACGCCATGAAGCAGGTTTTCGACCGAGACTTTTTGGTTCGCCTTCAGGAACATGGTCGAACCCCGATTGTTCCAGCGCGTCCATGTCGCGCCGCTGACCTTATACTCCGTCTGAAGGCTGATTTTGCGGGCCTTGATCGCTTCAAAGGCGACAAAGGCGGTCATCATCTTGGCCATTGAAGCGGTTGGCACCTGCCTCCCACTCTTTCGATCAACCAATACAGTGCCCGAATTAAGATCGACTAGATAGGCGATCGGCGCGGTCGATTGCTGCAGGGGGCCGTTGGCCTTTACCGGGATAGCAATCGCCAAAAGGGGCAAGAAGAGACATGCGCGCATGTCGCCATGTTAGCGGGGCAAAGGCGGCTTCGCCAGTGCTTGCTAGTCGCGCAACAGCCTCGCCTGTGGATAGCCGCGCTGGCGCGCATCGTTGAGCGCATTCTCGGCCTCTGCCTCACTCGCAAATGGCCCATATCGCACGCGGAACAGACGTCCATCGGCGCTTGCCGAAACCGTTCCGCCCGATTGCCGTGCAAGCCTTTCCGCCGATGCGCGCGAAGAAAAGGCAGCGATCTGGACGACATAGCCCGCAGGCGCTGCTGCAACCGGAGGCCTGTTCGCCGATGCGCGGCTTCCCGCGACTTCTCGCACAAAACGATCACTACCCGCGCCACTGTCTGCCGAAGCGGGTGACACAGATTGCCCAGAAGTTCTTGCCGGTGTTGATGCCCGTGCCATGGCAGCCGGGCGTGGTTGTTTTGAAAGCCTGTCGCGCAACACCTTCAACAGCGATTCAGGTGTATCCATGCGTGATGCAGCTGGTGACCCGCCGCGAAGCGCAGAGCGATCCTGTTCAGGCGGATTGACCCGGCGGACGCGCACACCGGCGACGCCTTGCCCCACCAGACCCAATTGACGCGCCGCACCCTCGGAAAGATCAATCAGCCGATCGTTGGCAAAGGGTCCGCGATCATTGATCCGGACAAGGATTGTTCGCCCGGTGTCGAGGGCGGTGACTTCAACATAGCTGGGCAAAGGCAGGGTCTTGTGCGCGCCGCTGATTCCGGCGGCCACAAACGGCTCGCCATTCGCTGTCGGCCGCCCTTCCATTTCGGCACCATACCAACTGGCATAGCCGACATCGTCATAATTTGGGGTGTCTTCGGGCGTATAGCTAATGTTGCCGACGTTGAACGGCGCACCCAACTTTACCGGAAAATCCTGCACGGCAGCGCTTTGCCCGCCTTGGCCGACTGGGATGGCACCAATATCCTCTTCCCGCCCCCCGCAGGAAGCCAACATCAGGGCTGAACCGGCAGCGAGTGCAACTTTAATTCCGTACCTCATCGGCAAGCAACCCCACAGACAGTGCGTAAAAATTCGAGCAATTATAGTCTAATATCGCGCGATAGTTGCTTCCGAGTAAATAAGCGGTCCGCCCTTCACCATCAGGTTCGATCAACGCGGCCTGCATATTGTCATTGGGCCAGGCTCCTTTTTGCGGAACCAACCCCAATTTCTTCCATTCAGAAACACGCATCCAGCGGCTGTGCCGTGCAAATACACGGGCACATCGAGGCGCAACCAGATTGGTTCTGACGCTTCCTCGATCGAACGATGCGGGCACATCAACGGCAAAACCCCAAGGTTCATCACGCCGCCAACCGGCGTTAAGCAGGTAATTGGCGATTGACGTCATGGCGTCGACCTCGCTCTTCCAGATATCGGCATAGCCATCGCCATCGCCGTCGCGGGCAAGGCGCAAATAAACCGAAGGCAGGAATTGCGGCTTACCCATCCGCCTCAAACAACTCGCGCCGCCGACCTTCAAACGCCAACGAAGCGAGCGCATCGGGGGCATGAAAATTGCCCATCACCGCACCATAATTGGTTTCATGACCGTAAATCGCGATCATCACCTCTTCGGGAACACCGGTTTCATTTTCGATCCGCTGCAGCAATGGACGCGGCTCGGTATATTTGGCGCGCCCGCGGCTAATTCGCGCGGCATCGACATGCCGCCGCTTATACGGTTCGAACGGAGGGGCCGGCGCTGACGATGTGGTTTCAGGCTGTCCGCGATCAAGCTGCACCACCCGGGGGAGATAGACCAGCGACGGCATCACCCTGTCGAGCGTTGCCTTGCTCACACCTTCGCGCGCCGCACGCGCACGAACCGTCTGAAGATATTGCTGAAAGGCATGCGAATGGCTGTCATTTTGTGCAGGGCTGACTGCCGGAGTTTGCGCGCTCACCATTGCAGGCGGGCCGGCCAATGCAAATGCCGCAACCGCCAAAGCCCCGCCAAAAGGAAAGCGCTTGCCAGACCGCAAATAGTTGCATAACGGGCGTGCGCAAGGACAGGTGGCCGAGTGGTTTAAGGCAGCGGTCTTGAAAACCGCCGTGGGTGGAAGCTCACCGTGGGTTCGAATCCCACCCTGTCCGCCAAATATTCCCATTACATGATTGAATAATTTATATATTATTTTTTTATGAGGTGTCGAGGATACACTTTGGATACATTTTTTGTAATCCGAGATCCTGTCTCCTGATTCTGGCTGATGGGACGCATCGTTCACTCTTAAATCACAACATCAAATCTGTGCCATTGGTGCTGACGGGGAACAGCAAGTTAGTTGTTGCGAGATCGCCACCAGCATGCAAGTAAGATCAAAATACCAAGGAGATAAGCGGTGCGTCAGGGTTTAGTTTTGTTGGGATGCGTTGCTTTAACAAGCTTATCAGGCTGTTCGGTAGCACCTCTCAGTTTTTCACCCGCTAGTGTTCCCGTTGCCGCACAGACGCTAGACGCTGCGTTGGTGACTACGACCGTCAGTTTTGCCTCTAAAGAGGAGGCTGTTGGAAAGCTGAATACCGCGGGCGCGGAAGCCGACGTCGCTTCTCTTTGGA
>JAJTFR010000064.1 GCA_021298455.1 Sphingomonadales bacterium
CAGATCGAGCGGTTCAACAGGGCCTTCTGGATCTCGCGCCGGTACAGCTTTGGGCTTTGGCCGCGGACCTGCGCCCTTGACTGCCTGGCTCATGAAATCGCGCCATATTCTTGCAGGCAATCCGCCGCCCGTAACATTTTTGAGCGGGGCGTTGTCGTCATTGCCGACCCAAACGCCCACGACAAGGTCGCCGGCAAAACCGATAAACAATGCGTCCCTGTAATCCTGGCTGGTGCCGGTCTTGCCAAAGGCCGGTACGGAAAGTCGTGCGGCACGGCCCGTTCCCTGATTGACCGTCGCGGCCAGCATATCGAGCATGGCGCGATGCGTGGACCCTCGGAAACTGCGCTCTCCCGACATGAGCCAACCAAACCAGCCTTGCTCTTCGGCAACAAAGGCGCGCGGCTTTACCGGATAGGCGTTTCCGGCGACAGCGGCATAGGCGCTGGTGAGTTCAAGTAGCGTCATGTCAGAACTGCCCAGTGCCATGCTGGCATCGCGGGTCAGCGGGCTTTCCACACCCAGATCGCGCGCAGTGCGTGCAATCGCATTATAGCCAAGCTCGTCATACAGGCGCACGGTGACGACATTGCTCGATTGTGCAAAGGCCTGTTTCAGGCTGATCTCGCCGCGATAACGCTCTCCGTAATTTTTCGGACGATAGGCGCCATCGACGATCGGGCTGTCATCGACCTTGCTGTCGGGCGAATAGCCGCTGTTCAGCGCGGTCATATAGACGAACAGCTTGAAGGTCGATCCGGGCTGGCGCTTTGCCTGTGTCGCCCTGTTGAACGGCGATTCCTTATAGCTTTTGCCACCGACCATCGCGACGACTTCACCATTGGGACGCATCGCCACTAGTGCCACCTGCGCCTTGCCGAGCGGCGCGCGGGCGATCACGCGGCGGGCAATATTCTGCATCCGCGAATCCAGCGTGGTGCGGATCACCTGGTCAGCATAGCCATTTTCGGCATTTAGGCGTGCCTGCGGCATGGCCCAGTCTGCAAAATAGGTGCCGGTGGGCAGCGTTTCCTTATAGCGCACGTCAATCTTCGCGATAGGCGTCGTATCCGCCTTGGCTTCAGTGATTGCGCCCGTCGCGACCATTGCGTTCAAAACCATTTTTGCCCGCTTGGCCGCGCGTTGGGGGTTGCGCGTCGGGGCAAGGCGGTTGGGTGCCTGCACCAACCCAGCCAGCATCGCTGCCTGCGACAGCGTCAGCCGTTCCGGTTGGCGATAGAAATAGTGGAGCGACGCGGCGCGCAACCCGTAAACATTGTCACCAAAATAGGCGTTGGAAAGATAACGTTCGAGGATTTCGTCCTTGGTCAGCCAGCCTTCGAGCCAGAATGCAATTAACGCCTCGCGCGCCTTGCGCGTCAGGCTTTTTTCGGGCGTCAGAAAAGTGAACTTCGCCAATTGCTGGGTGATCGTGCTGCCGCCCTGCTGGATTCCGCTGCCGAATGTGTTGCTCCAGATAGCGCGCGCGATGCTGCGCGGGTCGATGCCCCAATGCGTGTAAAAACGGCGGTCCTCGATCGAAAGGAAAGCCTGCACGACATGCGGCGGAAGATCCTGTACCTTGACCGGCCGATCCACAACCGCGCCATTGCGTGCGATCGGCGTCCCGTCCCATGCGAGCAATGTTATGCGCGGTGGGGCAATAGGCTGCAGAGACTTTGACAGGGGCGCGGTGATCGCGAGCCAGAAGATGATGAGGATGAACAGCAATAATATCGCTGCGCTCGCACGGCTGAACCACCAGCGGCGTGTTCTTCCCAATAGCCAGCCTTTGGCAGTTTCGCCCGGCGAAGATTCATTAAGTGGCGGCGTTGCCGGTGCTTCCCACGGTTTGGGCTCGTTGGGAAACATGCCGGCATATGCGCGGTCAAATGCCGCGAGCCGCGCGTCGATATCAGGTGTGGTGTTGGACTTTGATCGCCGAAAGAACATCGATGCACTGTATTATATGAATAAGACGGCCGACGGTAGAGCAAATTTTACCTTGCTGAAAGCTGTATCCGCTTCCCGCACACAGATTGGCGATCCGCCCGGGAAATTGCAGGCGGATCGCTTCGTAAATGCACCGCCGATTTAGCTGGCGAGCGCGACTTCCGGTTCAACGAATGTCAGGTTGAGACTTTCGGCAACCGCCTTGCTGGCAACCTTGCCCTTGTGGACGTTCAGGCCAGCGATCAGACCTCGCCCGATTTCGCTATTGTTCTGCAATGCAGCAAGGCCTTTGTCGGCCAACGCCAAGCCATAAGGCAATGTTGCGTTATTCAGGGCAGCGGCGCTGGTCTGCGGGACCGCGCCGGGCATATTGGCGACGCAATAATGGATGATACCATCGACAACATAGGTCGGCTCTGCATGGGTTGTGGGCTTTGACGTTTCAAAGCAGCCGCCCTGATCAATTGCGACATCGACCAGCACCGATCCGGGTTTCATGTGCTTCAGCATCGCGCGGGTGACGAGCTTTGGCGCGCTTGCACCCGGGATCAGTACCGCACCGATTACCGCGTCAGCGACGCTGATTTCTGCATCAATGGTATCAAGTGTCGAGTAACGGGTGCGCACGCGGCCATGGAACAGTTCATCAAGTTGGCGCAGACGCGGAATCGACCGGTCGACAATCGTGACTTCGGCCCCAAGGCCAACGGCCATGCGCGCGGCATGGGTGCCGACAACGCCGCCGCCTAATACGGTGACGCGGCCGGCTGGAACGCCGGGAACGCCGCCCAACAGGATGCCCGCGCCGCCTTCGGACCGGCGCATCGCTTCGCCTGCAGCCTCGATCGCAAGGCGGCCCGCGACTTCGCTCATCGGGGCCAGCAGTGGCAGGGTGCCCTTGTCATCGGTGACGGTTTCATAGGCAATTGCGGTGCAGCCCGAGTTGACCAGTCCCTTGGCCTGCTCCGGATCGGGCGCGAGGTGCAGATAGGTGAACAGCAGCTGCCCTTCGCGCAACTGGACCCACTCATTGGGCTGGGGCTCCTTTACCTTCACAACCATGTCGGCTTTTGCGAAAACTTCCTCGGCGGTTTTCACAATCGTCGCACCTGCCTTTTCATAGGCTTCGTCGCCGGCCATGATGCCCGCGCCGGCACCGGACTGAACCATCACCTCATGGCCCCGGGCAACATATTCGCGCACGGCGGAGGGGGTGAGCCCGACCCGATATTCATGGACCTTGATTTCGGTGGGGACGCCAATGCGCATCAGATACTCTCCTCTTCCAATGTTGGGCCGAATTTAGCATGCACAAGGCGCATATTGTGCGCAAAGGGTGGACTTGATGCCGTGATTGGCGCAGATATTCCGCGTAGTTTTATTTATGTATGAGGATTTTGTGCAAATCGATCGGATCGACCGCAAGATTTTGGCCATGCTGGTCGCCAATGGCCGTGCGACCCAGCACGAACTAGGCGAGGCTGCCGGGCTCTCACCAAGCGCTGCAGCGCGCCGGCAAAAGGCGCTTGAGGATGCAGGCATATTGCGTGGCTACCGGGCTGACATCAACCTGACGCGGCTTGGCATGGGTGCGACAGTAATGGTTGATGAGCGGACGTAATGATTATCTGCTCACTGTGCGGGCGACCTCTATCGAGGATTATGAACATGTCCACCGACAGGAAATTGCCCGCCTGCCGCGTGTCGCCCGGATCGAAACCGCCTTTGCGTTGCGCGAAGTCGTAAACCGAACGGTACCGCCGCGGTTATTAGGATGACCTTAGGATTGGAACCTCAGGGTATGTGCCACCCGAGGGCGTAGGCATAAGGGCCGAAACATTGGCGCCATGCTTTTCCGCATTGCTAAACCAAAGACAATGCGTGCCGTCGAAGATCGTGTTCCCGGCAACCTTCCATTCCCTGCTGTTACCTGTCTTGTGCGGCGACGCGTTGCCGGAGATGCGCCTAGTCATTGATATTGGCTGTGAATGGCATCGAAACGGTGGCGGACGGATCATTTCTGCGCGTCACGGAAACTGGCCGTCTGGGCGATGCCATCGCGGCAACTGTGTTCATATTGTCACAGGTTTAAAAAACGACAGCCAAGCTGTCACAAAATTGCTTGTCACCGCTGCGCTTTGATGATTTTGTGCACCTGCACACTGTTGGCAGCATCAAAAAAATAAAGAGCTAGCTGGCAGAACTCGCGGGAACGAACAGCAAATTTTGGGGCACTGGCCATCGCGCCGGCTGTCAGCGAGTTAACGTGAAGAAAGGTCAATAAATCATGCGTAAATCGATTCTCAAGCTTGCGGCAGCATGCGCAGTAATGGGCAGCCTGTCATTAGCTGCACCTGCTTTTGCGCAGGAAGAGGAAGCGGCTGAAGGGCCGATCAGCGTAACCGGCGGCGTAGCGGTGGTTTCCGACTATCGCTTCCGCGGCGTATCGCTTTCGGACAAGGATTTCGCGTTCCAGCCGACCATCACCATCAGCCATGAATCGGGTTTCTATGTCGGTGCCTGGGGCTCCAACATTGCCGATAACGCGGGCGATGACCTTGAGGTTGACCTCTATGCCGGTTTCGCAGGCGGTGATGCGGTCACCTATGATCTGGGCGTCACTTATTATGCCTATCCGGGCCTTTCATCGGCCAATTATGCTGAAATCATTGGCAAGGTAGGCACAACTGTCGGCCCTGTGACATTGGGCGGCATCTTTGCTTATGCACCCAGCCAGGATGGCACTGGCAACACAGACAATGTGTATGTTGGCTCTACCGCTTCGGTCGCCGTTCCGGATTCGCCGATTACCTTCACCGGCTCGCTCGGATTTGAAGATGGCGCGTTTGGCGATAAAAAGCTCGACTGGTCGCTCGGCATGACGGCTCAGGTTTCGGGCTTCACGCTTGGTGCCTCCTACGTCGATACCAACCGCTTCGTCGGCGGACTCGGCAAAGCCGGCGCGATTTTCTCGATCAGCTATACGTTCTGATCAGGTTCCGGCCGCGCGCCGGACTATCCATTCGACATGCCGGGCTTGACGGATCAAGCCCGGCATGTCCTTATATGAGCGGACCAATTCCGGCCCTAAACCGGTGAAAAACAATGGCTGTTAATCTGGCGAGCTGGCTTGCCGAGCATAACATCGACGAAGTCGAATGTATCGTACCCGACATTAACGGGGTGCAGCGCGGCAAGGTATTGCCCGCCAAGAAGTTTCTGTCATCAGTGCGGGATAAATCGCTGCGCATTCCGGGAAGCGTTTTCATCTGCACGATCGATGGACATTATCCCGAAGACATTGCCGATATCTGGGACAAGGATCCCGATAAGACATTGATTGCTGACCTCGATACGATCTGCGTAGCGCCCGGCTTCAAATCACCGACTGCGTTCGTGATCGCAGATGCGCTGCATGGCGATGGTACACCTGTTGAAATCGCCCCGCGCGCCATCCTCAAAAAAGTGCTCAGCCTTTATGAAGCGAAAGGCTGGAAACCGATCATTGCGCCAGAGGTTGAATTTTATCTGGTTAGCCAGAATGTCGACCCGGACTTTCCGCTTGTTCCGCCGACGGGGTCGAGCGGCCGAGCTGAAACCGCCAGCCAGCCTTACGGCCTGGAAGCGATGAACGAATATGAGGCGATCATCGACCATATCTATGACGATTGCGAGTTGATGGGGCTCGATATCGATACGATGATCCACGAAATGGGTGCCGCGCAGTTGGAGGTGAACTTCATTCATGGCGACCCGCTGCAACTCGCCGATTCGGTGTTTCTGTTCAAACGGGTCGTCCGCAATGTCGCACGCCAGCATGGCGTCTATGCGACCTTCATGGCCAACCCGATGGCGGGCCAGCCGGGAAGCGCGATGCACATCCACCAGTCGGTGGTCGATGCGGCAACCGGCAAAAATTTGTTCGCCAATGCCAATGGCCGCGACAGTGCTCTGTTCCGCAGTTATGTCGCCGGTCTTACCCGCTACATGCCGCAAATTGCCCCGCTCTGGGCTCCCAATGTCAACAGCTTCCGTCGTATGCGACCCGACAGCGCGGCGCCAATCAACGTGCAATGGGGCGTCGACAACCGCAGCTGCGGTTTCCGTGTCCCCGTGTCTGACCGCAGCAATCGCCGCGTTGAAAACCGGCTGCCAGGGGCGGATTCCAACCCCTATCTGGCGATCGCAGCATCGCTCGTGTGCGGTTATGTCGGCATGGTGGACCGCATGGTCCCACCCAAGCCGATCGAAGGCAGCGCCTATAACCGTGCCCGTACCCTGCCGCGGACGCTGGAGGCGGCGCTCGACCGCTTCTCCAGTTGTAAGCCGGTACGCAACCTTTTGGGCGAGGAGTTTTTCGACATTTACTATGCCGTGAAAGATCATGAGCTGTTCAACTACCAGTCGGTGGTCAGCAGTTGGGAACGCGAGCATTTGCTGCTGCGGGTGTGATGCCCGACCCGCTCAACAACAGCTATTACGCCGCCACCGCCAATGCGTGGGATACACAGCCTGCATTTGCAGGTGAGGGCGAATATGATGTCGCGGTCATCGGCGGTGGGTTTACGGGGTTGTCTGCTGCATTGGGCTGCGCGGAAAAGGGACTGAAGGTCGCGTTGCTGGAGGCCAAGACAATCGGTTTCGGCGCGTCAGGCCGCAATGGCGGGCAGCTGATCCCTGGCCTGCGCTGGTCGATGCGCGAGATTGACGAACAGTTTGGCCGCGAACGCGCGCAGGCCATCTTCGATCTGGCTTATGGCGCGGTCGACCGCGTGAAGAGCCGGATCACCAAGCATGACATTCAATGCGACTTGAAGGCGGGGCATTTGGAAGCTGCTTATAAGCCAGCGCATTTTGACGCGATGCAGCGCGATGCCGAGTTTCTGGCAAAGGAATTTGGCTGGGAAAGTGAGATTGTGCAGCCCAAGGATATGGGGCGCCATATCAACGGCGGCGGCTATCATGGCGGGATTTATGACGCGCAAGGGGGGCATTTCCATCCGCTGAATTATGCGCTGGGATTGGCGCGGGCGGCGAAGGATGCGGGTGTCGAGATATTCGAACATAGCCCATCCTGGCTGGGCGATGCCAATGCACGCTATACGATCATGGCGACCGACAACTGGATGCAAGATCTTGATCCTACATTGGGCCGCTACACCATCCCGATCATGAACTATAACATCGCCACTGCGCCACTGACCAATTGGCAGGATTATCTACCCAGCGATGCCGCTGTCGCCGACAGCCGTTTCGTGCTTAACTATTTCCGCCTGTCCGCAGACAAGCGCCTCATCTTCGGCGGTGGGGAGAAATATGTGCAGACGCCACCCGCTGACATTGCGGGCTTTGTCCGCAAGCATATCGCCGAAGTGTTCCCGCCACTTGCCGATGCACCCATCGACTATGCTTGGGGCGGCGCAGTCGGGGTAACGATGAACCGGCTGCCGCATATCGGTCGCAAAGGAAATGTCTTCTTCGCCCATGGTTTTTCCGGTCACGGTGCGCTGGTGACTACGCTGGCAGGAGAATTGCTGGCGGAGGCAGTCACGGGCACGATGGAGCGCTTCGATGTGTTCGCACATCTGCCACACCGGCCTTTCCCAGGCGGTAAGCTGTTCGCCCAACCACTCGCGACTTTGGGGTTGCTCTGGTACGCGCTAAGGGACCGGTTATGATCAGCGAAGCAGCCATAAAAAGGATCGCCGCGCGCGAGGCGCAGGCTTTTTGCGCTGCCAATCCCAAATCGCTTGAACTGGCAAAGCGCGCCGCCACCAATTGGTTTCAGGGCGTGCCGTTTCATTGGATGCTCGATTGGCCCAGCCCGGTGCCGTTGGTTGGCGCCGGGGCCAAGGACGCAACGCTGACCACGGTTGATGGCCGTACGCTCGATGATTTCTGCCTCGGCGATACTGCCAGCATGTTCGGCCATTCGCCCGCCCCGCTTGCCGAGGCGCTCGCCATGCAGGCAAGTGAGGGGCTTAGCTATATGCTGCCCACCGAAAAAGGCGTCGAATTGGGCGAAATGCTCAGCGCGATGTTCGGCCTGCCACGCTGGCAGGTGACCACAACCGCCAGCGAAGCCAATCGCGCGGTCATTCGTTGGTGCCGCGGGATGACTGGCCGAAAGAAGATACTGATCTTCAATGGCTGTTATCATGGTGCGGTCGATGATGTGTTTGTCGATCTGGGCGCGCATGCTGCAGGTTGGGAACCTAGGATGCGCGCCAGCCTGATCGGGCAGGTTCATGATATCCTGCCGACTACGAGCGTGATCGAGTTTAACGATGTCGTCGCACTGGAGCGCGAATTGCGCTGCGGTGACATTGCCTGCGTACTGGCAGAACCGGTGATGACCAATGTCGGCATGGTGCGCGACGCACCGGGCTATCTCGAAACGCTGCGCCAATTGTGCAGCGAAACCGGCACAATCCTCGTCTTTGATGAAACCCACACCATTTCCTCTGGCTATGGCGGACACAGTAACGCATTCGGCCCCAAGCCTGACATGATGGTGATCGGCAAGTCGATTGGTGGCGGGGTGCCCTGCGCGGTCTATGGCTTCAGTGATGAAATTGCGGGGCGCATGGCACAGGTGAATGCCAGCCGTCCTGCCGGACACAGCGGTATCGGCACGACGCTTTCGGCCAACGCCCTCGCGATCAGCGCGATGCACGCTATGGTCGGCAAGGTGATCAGCCATGATGCTTATGGCCATATGCTTCTGCTTGCGCAGCGGTTAGTGAACGGGATCGCAGGCGTGATCGCGGCGCACCAACTGCCTTGGCATGTGACGAATGTCGGTGCACGTGTTGAGTTTGTTTGTGCCGAAAGGCTGCCGATAAATGGCAATGAGGCGCGGGCGGCTATGCACCCGAAGCTGGAAGCGGCAATTCACCTCTATCTGGCCAATCGCGGCATTTTGCTTGCGCCGTTCCACAATATGATGTTGCTGTCGCCCGTGACGCAGGAGGGGCAGGTCGACCGGCTGGTCCTTGTCCTCAACGAAGCCGTCGGCGAGTTACTGGAGTAGTTATCTTGATACAGCGTGCCAAATCCTCGGCAGTCATTGCGCCGAAGAGCGAAGCCGAAGCCTTTTTTGCGACCCATCCGCATATCGATGCGATCGACATGATCTATACCGACATGGGTGGGGTGCCGCGCGGTAAACGGTTGCGTCAGCATGAAGTGCTTGCTGTTTATGAAACGGGCCGCATGTTCCCGGGATCGATTACGGTTGTGGACATTACCGGACAGGACACGGTGGAAACCGGCCTTGTCTGGGAAGACGGCGATGCCGACCGGTCGATGAAGCCGATTCCGGGCACGCTTGTGCCCACGCCATGGGCGGGGGAAGGGAGCGCGCAATTCCTTGTCGATTTCTATGAACTGGACGGAACGCCCCACGATCTTGACCCGCGCCATGTGCTGGGTCTGGTCACCGATCGTTTTGCCGCCGACGGTCTGACCCCCGCGGTTGCCGTCGAACTGGAGTTTTACCTTGTTGATCCGAAGCGTGCGCGTGACGGCAGTGTTCGCCCGGCTGCTCCAGGCTACAGCAATGATCGCCCGCGCAATGTCGAGGTTTATGGACTGCGCGAGCTGGAAGATTTCCGTCCCTTTTTCGACGATCTATACGCGTTTACCGATGTTCAGGGGCTGCCGCTGGAAAGCGCGATTTCCGAATTTGCACCCGGGCAATTTGAACTGACGCTTTGCTACAAGCCCGACGTGCTGCGCGCTTGTGACGATGCGATCATGTACAAGCGACTGGTGAAGGCGACCGCCCAGCGCCATGGGTTGGAGGCGACTTTCATGGCCAAACCCTTTGCCGACCAGGCAGGCAGCGGCATGCACATCCATGTTTCGGTCAACGATGCCGCTGGCAACAACATCTTCGCCAGCGAAGACCCCGAAGGCTCGCCCGAACTGCGCCATGCCATTGGCGGGATGATCGCCAATGTGGGGGATAGTTTTGCCATCTTTGCGCCCAATGCCAACAGCTATCGCCGGTTCAAGGCCAACAGCTATGCGCCCGTGGCTCCGACCTGGGGCGTCAATAACCGAACGGTATCATTCCGCATACCTGCCGGCGCACCCAAAACCCGCCATGTGGAGCATCGCGCCTGCGGGGCCGACGCAAACCCCTATCTGGCCGTCGCGGCGGTTCTGGCAGGGATGCATCACGGCATGACGAACAAGTCCGATCCCGGTCCGGCCGTCGTCGGCAATGGTTATGATCGCGACTCTTCTGGGGATGACAAGCCGCCGAGCAACTGGTTTGCGGCGGTCGATCGTTTCCATGGGTCAAAGGTGATGCGCGACTATCTGGGTGAGCGTTTCGTCGACATGTATTCTATCGTTAAACGTGTCGAACAGGACCGCTATTTCAGCGAAGTTCCCCGGCTCGATTATGACTGGTATCTGCGCAACGCCTGACACAAAAAAGCGCTTGGAAAAACGCGGTTTTTGCGCCAGCATTAGGACTCGAGGGAGCCCTAAAGAAGGTGGAGCAAAAGCATGGATTTCAAAACACTTCTCGATAACGCACAGAACAGGCGTTCGCTGCTGAAAGGCATGGGCGTCGCGGCTGTTGGGCTGACCTTTACAGGTGCGCTTTCCGGTTGCGGAGAGAAAGAAGCAAAGAAGCTTGCCAATGGCGAAGAGGGCAAGCTGAACTTCTACAATTGGGATACCTATATCGGCGAAACGACGCTTGAAGATTTCAAGGGTGCGAGCGGCGTTGATGTGAACATGACCCTGTTCGCAAGCAATGACGAACTGTTCGCCAAGCTGAAAGCCGGCAACCAGGGCTATGACGTAATTGTCCCGTCAAATGATTTTGTCGAGCGTATGGCGGCTGCCGACATGCTGATGCCGCTTGATCACAGCCTGATCCCGAATTTCGAAAAGAATATTGCTCCCGAATTCAAGGACGTGCCCTACGATCCGAAGAGGAAATATTCGATGCCCTATACTTGGCTGGCGCTGGGTATCGGCTATCGCAAGTCCAAGGTCAAAGGCGTGCCGGATAGCTGGAAGGTGCTGTTCGATAGTGACGAGTATAAGGGCCGCATCGCGCTGCTCTCAGAGGCAGGGGATATGTTCCGCCTGTACGGCAAATATCTTGGCAAATCCGTGAACGCCCTGACTGACGCCGATATCGCCATGATCGAAGCCATGATGATCAAGCAAAAGCCCAACATCAAAGCTTTCCATGAAGATAATGGCCAGGATCTGTTGCTTAAGGGCGAGGTCGACCTGGTGCTCGAATATAATGGCGATATCGCGCAGATAATGACCGAGGATGAAGATATTGGTTTTGCCATTCCCAAGGAAGGCAGCCAACTCAATTCAGACAATCTGTGCATTCCAAAGGGCGCGCCGCGTCCCAAAAATGCCCATGCCTTTATCAATTATCTGGTGGATGCAGAAGCCGGCAAGAAGATCACTGAGACGATCCTCTATCCGACGCCCAACGCTGCGGCCAAGGCGCTGATGCCCGAAAGCTACAAGAATAATCCGGTGATTTTCCCGCCGGCAGACATTCTCGCCAAATGTGAATATGCGAAATATAACCCCGATCTGCAGCCCAAATATGAGGCCGCCTTCACCCGTGTTCGCGCGGCCTGATCGGCAGAATATCGGCCGCCGCTGATTTAGCTGACACTATAGCGGCGGCCATTTTACAAGTTTCCCGGCATTGGCAGGCTGGGCGAGGAAGTGGGAGACATAATGGCCGGCCCTCTACAGGACTGGAAAGCATATAAGCGGCCCTTCGCCGCGATTGCCGGCGTGCCATTATTCTGGCTGGCGCTGTTTTTCATCGTTCCGATGGCGATCGTCTGGCTTTACAGTTTCGGGGAAAATGCTGGCCCTGCCGACATTGCTATTTCAGGAACGCTCGACAATTACAAACGGGCGACCGAATGGCTGTACATCTCAATCTTCCTAAAAAGTTTTGCTGTTGCGGCACTGGTCACGCTGATCTGCCTGATCATCGGTTTTCCGGTGGCTATGGCGATCACCTTCGCTTCTCCTAAATGGCGGCCTTGGCTGCTGCTGGGGATCATGCTGCCCTTCTGGACCAACCTGTTGATACGCACCTATGCGCTGATGACGCTGATGGGCACGAACGGTTATGCCAATATGGGGTTGGGCGCCTTGTGGGAGTGGGCAAGTTGGCTGCGCGTTGTTGTCGGCATGCAGCCGCTGGAGGCATGGACGCCGGTGCAACTGCTGTACAATAATTTCGCGGTGGTATTGGGCTTGGTCTATGTCCATCTGCCCTTCATGGTGCTGCCGCTCTATGCC
>JAJTFR010000065.1 GCA_021298455.1 Sphingomonadales bacterium
CAAGCGAAACAACCCTGCCATCCGCCACTTCAGCCAGCGCAAAGCGCGCGTGCGTGCCGCCAATATCGATCGTGACAATCTGCATCACAGGCCTGCTTCCGCAAGCATCGCAGAGCCGCCTTTTTCAGCTTCGTCTGCGAAATGGCGCATCACCGCGAACAGTTCGCGTGCGCAACCCGGTTCGAACGGCGGCTGTTTAGCATCTTCGCGTGCAGCCCATTCGGCAGGCTCGACCAAGGCTTCCAGACTGCCCTGATGCGCGCAAAGGCGCACAACATCGCCATCGCGCAGTTTGGCAAGCGGCCCACCCTTTGCGGCCTCTGGGCTGATATGGATCGCGGCAGGCACCTTGCCGCTGGCGCCGGACATGCGGCCATCGGTGACCAGCGCAACCTTGAACCCCTTGTCCTGCAACACGCCCAACGGTGGCGTCAGCTTATGAAGTTCGGGCATGCCATTCGCCGCCGGGCCTTGGAACCGAACGACGACGACGACATCTCGGTCAAGTTCACCTGCCTTAAAGGCGGCCAGCACGTCATTCTGATCGGCAAAGACACGCGCCGGCGCCTCGATCGTCCAACGGCTTTCATCGACCGCGCTGGTTTTGAAGGTCCCGCGTCCCAGATTGCCTGTAACCAACCGCATTCCGCCGTCGGCGCAGAAGGGATCTGCAACGCTGCGCAATATGCTTTCATCACCCGTTTTTTCAGGTGCCGGATCCCAGACGAGGCTATCGCCATTCATACGCGGCTCCTGCGCCCCAGCGCGCAGTCCGCCGCCATAAACAGTCATAATATCATCATGGACAAGGCCTGCATCGAGCAGTTCTCGAATGACAAAGGGCATCCCGCCTGCCGCAGCAAAATAGTTCACGTCGCCCGCGCCATTGGGATAGACCCGCGCAATCAACGGAACCACAGAGGATAATTCGTCCATATCCTTCCAATCGATGATGATACCAGCCGCCCGGGCGATCGCTGGCAGGTGGATGGCATGGTTGGTCGAACCGCCGGTTGCAAGCAACCCTACTGTCGCGTTCACAATCGCCTTTTCATCGACGCATTGGCCAAAGGGGCGATAGTCCGCATTTGGCGCGCCATCCTTATCCCAGCCTATTTCGGTGATCCGGTGCGTCGCCGCGCGCGTCAATTCCTGCCGCAGCTTGGTACCCGGATTACAGAAGCTGGAGCCGGGCATGTGAAGGCCCATCATCTCCATCATCATCTGGTTGGAATTGGCTGTTCCATAGAAGGTGCAGGTGCCCGCGCCATGATAGGATGCAGCCTCGGCCTCCAGCAGTTCCTCACGGCCGACCTTACCCTCGGCATAAAGCTGGCGGATGCGTTGCTTCTCCTTATTGGCAAGGCCCGACGGCATTGGTCCAGCGGGTATCAGGATCATCGGCAAATGGCCAAAGCGCAGCGCGCCGATCAAAAGGCCCGGGACAATCTTGTCACACAGGCCAAGAAGCACCGCGCCTTCGAACATCCCGTGGCTTAGCCCCACGGCAGCGCCCATGGCGATATTGTCGCGGCTGAAAAGCGACAATTCCATCGATGGTTGGCCCTGCGTCACCCCGTCACACATCGCCGGAACACCGCCGGCAACCTGCGCAGTCGCGCCGCGTTCGCGGGCGAACATCTTTATCTGTTCAGGATAACGTCCATAAGGCTGATGCGCGGACAGCATGTCATTATAGGCGGTGATGATACCGATGTTCATCGCATGTCCGCCGCGGATAACAGGCTTGTCATCGCCGCTTGCCGCAAAACCGTGCGCCAGGTTTCCGCAAGACAGCGTAGGGCGGTTGACGCCCGCATCGCGTGCCCGCGCGATCAGATCAAGATAAGCGGTCCGGCCCGGCCTCGACCTTTCTATGATGCGTTTAGTGACTGCATCGACGACGGGGTTCAATTCATTCATGCCAGCTTACTCCATCGCGTTCGACCAGCGCTATCGCGGCATTGGGCCCCCATCCACCCGCACCATAATTTTTGGGCTTCAGCCCGGTTTCCGCCCACAGGCCGCGAATTGCATCGACCCAAGTCCATTGCGCTTCCACCTCATCGCGGCGCACGAACAGCGTTTGGTCGCCCTCGATAAGGTCCAGCAGCAGCCGTTCATAAGCAATACGGCGGCGCGAAGCGGCAAAGGCGGCGGTCAGCGACAGATCCAGCGGCACCTCGCGCAGCGTGACGCCGCCACGATCAAGCCCGGGCTCTTTCGCCATGACCAGCAATCGGACATATTCTTCCGGCTGCAAACGGATGACCAGCGTATTCGCCTCAAGGCGCCCGCCACGCTCCCGAAAGATATTGTGCGGCACGGGCTTGAACCGGATCACAATTTCGCTGCGCCTTTCGGCCAGTCTTTTACCGGTGCGTAGATAAAAGGGCACACCCTGCCAGCGCCAGTTATCGACAAAGGCCTTGATCGCAACAAAGGTTTCGGTGTCGGACGCCTTGCCAAGATCGCTATCATAGCTCTCGACCGCAGTCCCGTTGACGGCACCCGCGCCATATTGGCCCGTCACGACATCACCTTCCGCAACGGTGCGAAGCGAGCGCAACACCTTCACCTTTTCGTCGCGGATCGCGGTCGCATCCAGATTGGCGGGCGGCTCCATCGCGGTCAGGGCAAGCAGCTGCAGCATGTGGTTTTGCACCATGTCACGCAACGCACCGGTATCTTCGTAAAATCCGGCACGCCCTTCCAAACCAACGGTTTCGCTGACCGTGATCTGGACATGCTCGATCGCGTTTGCGTTCCACAAGGGTTCGAAAAGCATGTTCGCAAAGCGCAGCGCCATGAGGTTCTGCACCGTTTCCTTGCCCAGATAATGGTCAATCCGGAAGGTGCGGCTTTCGGGGAAAACGGCGTTGACTGCATCGTTGATCGACTGACTTGAGGCCAAATCATTGCCCAACGGCTTTTCAAGACCGATCCGCACATTGTCGCCGGCAAGCCCAGCACCATGCAGCCCCTTGATCGTCGGTTCAAAAAGAAAGGGTGCTGTCGAAAGGAAAATTGAAAGCCCGCCGGATATATCGCCAATCTTCTCCGCCAACCCGGCAAACCCTTCCGGCCGGGATGCGTCGAGCGGCTGGTATTTCAGGCGGGTCAAAAAGGCGTCGATCTTGCCTTCATCTTTGCGATCATCCGGCAGGAATTCGCAAAGCGCTTCGCGGGCGAAGGCGCGAAAGCTGTCATCATCATGCTCGCTTCGCGCGGTGCCGAAAATGCGCAACGCCGGCGCGATCAGTTCGTCAGAGTGCAAGGCATAAAGCGACGGCAGCAACATGCGCCGCGCCAGATCGCCCGTGGCGCCGAACAGCAGCAATGTCTCGCTATGCTGGCTCATACACTTGTCTCCCGCGAACATGACCGCGCGCCTTCGACAACCATATTGATGCGAAGTCAAATGACTAGGCGGCAAGCGACCGGTTTATTCGTATGTCACCAGCCTGCGCTGATCGTCCATACCCATAGATACCAGCAACGGATCGCTTGACTGGCGCGACTGAAAATCCGCCTTCCCCTTCAGATCGCGCCATCCGCATGCAATCAACGCCTGCGCCACGGGTGCGCCCAGCGTCGTGCCGGGCCCCAAAATGGCAATCTTGTCCGGGCAATATTCCTGCGCGGCGACCTGCACGGCGCGGGTGAAATCATAGGGACGGTTAATCTGCGCGCCGAGCGTATAATCGTAGATGGCAGCCGGATCGAATGCCTTTGGCGACCAGATTTTTCCTGTGCCGTCAATCGCAGGAACCGCACCTTGGTCAAATGCCGCAACCGGATTGGCCGCCCTGGCCATCGGTACGATATGATCCAGCAAGGGCGAATGGAAGGCGGCGTGATAGTTTAGCTTCAGCGGAAAGCGATCATCCTTTGGGAGCCGATCCATCAGCCAATTGAGGCCCGCATCGTCTGCTGCAAACACGATCATCGCGCCGAGGCGGATCGAAACATAGATTTTGCGCGCGGCAGCCCCTGCTTCGGCAATCACCTCTGCAACTATAGCCGCTTTTGCCGGATCGATCCGCCAGTCGGCATCGGCCATTGACCAGACAAGTTGTCCACCCTGCCCGTTTTCGTGCATCAACCCGCCCATATTGTTGACGAGCCGGGCACCGGCATCAAGATCGACCACGCCGGCGCAGGCAAGCGCAAGATACCAGCCCATCGAATTGCCCGTCACCGCAACCACTTCAAAGCGCTCACGGTCGATCGCGGCAAAATCAGCCAATGCGCAAGCATAGATAAGAAGCGACGCATTATCGCCGGGCATATGCAGCGCGGGCAACAAGTTCACCACCGCCGCCATGGTGGCGCTGCAAATAGCCTAATTCAGATGCGTTATAGGTTCCGCGACCGGGACAAACGACGAGCAGTTTCTCTTTCATTTGCCTGCCGCCTTCAGTGCAGCCTCAATGATCGTCGCCTTGCTGGGCAAGGTCAACTCGGCTGCAGGGCCAAGCGCGATGAAGCAGTCGTCGGCGGTCAGGCGGCTGGTATCATTCCCCCGGCCTGCCTCGGCAAGGATGGTCATCAGTTTTTCCGACGGGCTGCCTGCGCGGCGGCATTCGTCGACGATCAGGATATTCTTTGCCGGGGCAACCGCTGCGACGATTTCTGTCTCATTCAGCGGGTGCAACCAGCGCAGATCGATAATGCGCAGATCGATGCCCTTGGTACGCAACTCTGCCTCTGCCTGACGGCTTAAATAATAACCATTTCCATAGCTTATGATCGCAAGTTCGGTGCCGTTACCATGCATTCCGATCTGGCCCAAACCGATCTGCTTCGCATCAGAAGGCGCGACATAAGCTGCCGTCCATCCGCCATCGCCGGTGAGCAGATCGGTCGTGTGATAAAGGGCGATCGGTTCAACAAACACGATCACGCGGCCATCCTCATGCGCCAGACGCACACATTCGCGCAGCATCGCCGGGGCATCGGCGGCGCAGCTTGGCACGGCGACAATGATACCCGGAATGTCGGTCAGCACCGCAAGGCTGTTGTCATTGTGGAAATGGCCGCCAAAGCCCTTCTGGTAAGGCAGCCCCGCGATCCGGACGACCA
The DNA here is from genome assembly GCA_021298455.1 of Sphingomonadales bacterium. Taxonomy (GTDB): domain Bacteria; phylum Pseudomonadota; class Alphaproteobacteria; order Sphingomonadales; family Sphingomonadaceae; genus Sphingorhabdus_B; species Sphingorhabdus_B rara. The sequence goes on from JAJTFR010000065.1 coordinate 5,086, forward strand.
TCGGGTTGCGATACTGCTGGTTGGAAAAGAAACTGAGCGTCGCTGCCTCTCCGCGGATCTGATCCTCGGCATTGTGCAGATAGGCAAGGAACTGGATTTCAGGGACGGGGACAAAGCCATTATGCCCCATGCCGATGGCAAGGCCGAGGATGGTCTGTTCGTCCAGCAATGTATCAAAAACCCGCGCCGCGCCGAATTTTTCCTGCAACCCCTGCGTTACGCCATAAACGCCGCCCTTGCGCGCGATGTCCTCGCCAAACAGCGCGACATTGGGATAGCGCAGCATCAGGTCAGCCAGCGCAAAATTGATCGATTTGGCCAGCGTCACCGGCTTGGCAAGGTTGCGCACGTCCTTGGCGAACAGCGCATCCCGGTCTGCCGAAGCGGGCAGTGCGGGCGATGGCTGCGCGGCGGTTTCCGGCTCTATCGGCGCCATCACCTCTTCCCGGGTGGTCAGTTTGGGTTTGGACAGTGCCTCAAGCGCGACACGTTCCACCTGTTGCCGCATCGCCTCATAGCGATCGACAATTTCCTCCCGGCTCAATCCGCCATGCTGAATCAGGGCACGGGCGCTGTGCAGCAGCGGGTCTTGCGCTTCATTGGCCTCAATCGTTTCCAATGCGGCATAGCTTGCTTCCACGTCAGCGCCGGCATGACCCATCAAGCGCACCGTGCGCATATGAAGAAAGACCGGCTTCCGCCGGCTGCGGGCGTAGCTGATCGCCTCTTCACAGCCGCGCATCGCATCGAGCATGTCGACACCGTCGCACTGGATATATTTCAATGCAGGGCGGTGCGCAAAATTCGCTTCGACCCAGCCACCGGGTGTTCGAACTGAAATGCCGATGCCATTATCCTCGCAAAGGAAAACCAGCGGCATGGGGAGATGCTGATAGGCCGCCCAACAGGCACTGTTGATCGCGCCTTGCGCGGTGGAATGGTTTGACGACGCATCCCCGAACGAACAGAGAATCACCGCATCGTCGGGTAGCGACGCATCGCCAAGCCGAAGCCGCTGCGCCATGCCGATGCTGTGCGCAGCGCCAACGGCCTTGGGCAGGTGCGAGGCGATTGTGCTGGTTTGCGGTGGCACAAAGCTGTGGGCGCAGCCCAATACCTTGTGTCGTCCTCCCGAAATCGGATCGTCGGCAGAGGCCGCAAAACTGAGCGCCATATCATAAAGCGGGGTCAGCCCCCCTGCCTGCTTCTTCCGCTGGATCAGGAAGGCCGCGTCACGATAATGGAGGAAAGCCATATCGCTGGTTCTGCTTGTCGCAGCGAGCGCCGCTGTACCTTCATGGCCCGAACTGCCGATCGAATAGAAAGTCTTGCCCTTTGATCGGCGCGCCCAAAGGTCAAGATGGCGCGACATGATCTGACTGTCGAACAGGTCGACAAGTATATGCGCCGGGGGAATCGGTACATTCTGGTTGCTGCGCGCCGCGGGCAGATCGCCCGCCAAAACGCGCCGGCCAAAGGCTTCATCGATGATCGTTGGTCGGTCAAACATATCCGCCGATTAAGCGGAAAAAGGTTCAGATGAAACCAAAATCCCGAGGGCGTCAGCCCACAACAACCGCACCTGCCCCGACCAGCGCTCCGACCGCGTCATCGGAAAGCCCCGCCTCGGCCAGCACCGCCGCATAGTCACCGCCGCAAGTCGCAATCACAAATTCCGAAGCCTGGGATTGCGTGGCAAGGCGTGGCGCGATTTGCGGGTGCAGCCATCGGCCATCCTGCAGCATAGCCTTGCGTTCGGCATTTACAGGATGCGAAGCAGCCTCGACATAATCGAGAACCGGAGTGACGCAGGCATCAGTTAATGCGAAGATCGCCTCCCATTCGTCGCGAGTTTTTGATGCGAAGGCTTCTTCGAGCATCTGATGCTGCTGCGACCATTTCGAAGGATCATGTTGGCCACCAAAGGCGTCCTTGTCGATCGGCAGTCGCTCCATCATCGCTGCAAAAAATTGCGGTTCAATGCAGCCAACAGCCATATATTTGCCGTCGCTGGTCGCATAGCAGCGGTAAAAGGGCATGGCCCCGTCCAACAGGTTCGCGTCGCGTTCGTTACGCCAACGGCCAAGCCCTGCCATGCCATGGACAAAGCTCATCAGGCTATGCGTACCATCGATGATCGCGGCATCGACAATATTGCCTTTACCCGTCACCCCGCGCTCGACCAGCGCGGCAAGGATGCCGGTCACAAGGAACATCGTGCCACCGCCAAAGTCGCCGACCATATTCAAGGGCGGCACCGGTGGTTCGCCTGACTTGCCGATGGAGTTCAAAACGCCGGTCATGCTGATATAGTTGATGTCGTGACCCGCCATCTTGGTCCACGGGCCGGTCTGCCCCCAACCGGTCATCCGGCCATAGATCAGCTTGGGATTGACGGCATGGCAGGCATCGGGGCCGATGCCCATCCGCTCGGTCACGCCGGGGCGCAGGCCTTCGATCAGTACATCCGCATTTGCGACCATTTTCAGCAGAGCTTCAACGGCTTCCGTCTTTTTAAGGTCGAGCATGATTGACCGCTTGCCACGGCCATCAACAGCCTTTGGCATTGCAGGCCCCGGACGATCGACAACGATCACATCGGCACCCATATCGGCAAGCAACTGCCCCGCATAAGGGCCCGGGCCAATTCCAGCCAGTTCGATGACCTTGATCCCGTTCAGCGGACCCTGCCGTGCGCTCATGCTAACTCTCCGTTTAATCGTCTAATTAAACGGGCATATCGGCAAGCTTGAGGGGTCGCAAGCCCTTTGCACGGATGGAAGCTTAACGGTTCCGCCGTCCTTCGATCAGGCTGTCAACCACGCTGGGATCTGCCAGTGTCGACGTATCGCCCAACGCGCCGAACTCATTCTCCGCAATTTTGCGCAAAATCCGCCGCATGATTTTGCCCGAGCGGGTCTTGGGCAAAGCAGGGGTGAAGTGGATATGATCGGGCGAAGCTATCGGGCCGATTTCCTGCCGCACCTGCATCCGCAACTCGCCTTCCAATTCGGCGCTCGGCTCTTCGCCTGCATTGAGCGTGACATAGCAATAAATGCCCTGCCCCTTGATCTCGTGCGGGAAGCCGACGACTGCGGCTTCGGCGACCCTGTCGTGCAGCACCAACGCGCTTTCGACCTCGGCTGTGCCCATACGGTGGCCGGAGACGTTGATAACGTCGTCCACGCGGCCGGTGATCCACCAATAGCCATCACCATCGCGGCGGCAGCCATCGCCGGTGAAATATTTGCCTTTATAGGTCGAGAAATAGGTCTGCACGAACCGCTCATGGTCGCCATAGACGGTGCGCGCCTGCCCGGGCCAGCTATGGGTGATGCACAGATTGCCCGACACATCGCCGCGTTGATCCCCCTCTTCGGCAATGACACCGCCTTCGGCATCCACAAGCTGCGGCCGGATGCCGAAAAAGGGACGGCCGGCGCTTCCGGGTTTCATGCCATGTGCCCCCGGCAGCGTGGTGATCATCGTGCCCCCGGTTTCGGTCTGCCACCAGGTGTCGACAATTGGCAATTTCCCTTCGCCTACTGTCGCATGATACCAACGCCACGCCTCCGGATTGATGGGTTCGCCTACCGTACCGAGCAGGCGGAGCGACTTGCGACTGCGAGCCTGCACCGGCGCTTCGCCATCGCGCATCAACGCGCGCAGCGCCGTGGGCGCGGTGTAGAAGATGTTCACCTGATGCCGGTCTACAATATCCCAGAAACGGCCATTGTCAGGATAGCTTGGAATGCCCTCGAAGATCAGACTGGTCGCGCCATTTTGCAGCGGCCCGTAAACGACATAGCTGTGCCCTGTGACCCAGCCGATGTCGGCCGAGCAGAAGAAGACTTCTCCCGGCTGATAATCGAAAACATAATGGAAGGTGGTCGCCGTCCACACCGAATAGCCGCCGGTCGTATGGAGCACACCCTTCGGCTTTCCAGTGGAACCAGAAGTGTAGAGAATGAACAGCGGGTCTTCTGCATTCATTGGCTCGCACGGGCAGTCAGCCGGCACATCCGCCGCATATTCATGATATAAATGGTCACGATGCGGGCGCATATTCACTTCATCGCCGCTATGCGCGATCACCAACACGCCTTCGACACCATCGACCTTTTCGAGCGCGGCATCGACATTGGCCTTTAGTGGCACATGCTTTCCGCCGCGTAGGCCGGCATCGGCGCAGATCACGAAACGGCTCGCGCAATCCTCGATCCGGCCGGCAAGCGCTTCAGGAGAGAAACCGCCAAACACCACCGAATGCACCGCGCCGATCCGCGCGCAGGCCAGCATCGCGACCGCGCCTTCGACGATCATCGGCATGTAGATGGTGACCCTGTCACCCTTTGCCACGCCCATTTTCTTGAGCGTGTTGGCCATTCGGATCACTTCGACCTGAAGCTCTGCATAGCTGATCTTGCGCGTCGGGCTTGACGGTTCGTCGGGTTCAAAGATGAAGGCAATCGCATCGCCCTTACCCGCGGCGACATGGCGGTCGACCGCGTTGTGGCACAGGTTGAGGACGCCATCTTCATACCATTTGATCGATACCGGATCATAGGACCAGTTGCCTATGCGCGTGGGCGCGGTGAACCAGTCGATGCGCTTGGCTTGCTCGCCCCAGAAGGCGTCGGGGTCGGTTATGCTGGCTGCATAAAGCCGGTCATAGTCGGCGGCGCTGCAGTGCGTCTTACGCTTTGCAGCCTCGGGTATCGGAAACCAGTCCTGATGCTCGCTCACTTGCTCTCTCCCGGAATGCGGCATATCTTCTGGCAAGGCTTTGCTGGAGTAAGCGCGGTGATTCAAGGGTAAAGAGCGAAGAGCACGAGCGATCTACATTGTGTTACCCCCTACTTGATCGGGGGGGCATGGTCTGACATCTCGGTTTACACCTTCGCCTTAGACCATAGATTCCCGCTTTCGCGGGAACAACAATCCCTGATGCTCTCAAGGAATACCCCATGCCCAAGCTTGAAAACAAATCCGCCCTTGTCACCGGGGGCGCCCGCGGGATCGGCGAAGCCATCGCCCATGTGTTTGCCCGCGAAGGGGCGCATGTGATCGTTGCCGATGTCGATGCCGAAAACGGCCGGAAAGTCGCCGACAAGATCGGAGGCAGTTTCTTCGAACTCGACGTGTCTTCGGAAGCCGACTGGCACAGGCTTGCCGCATCATATCCGACCATCGACATAGTGGTGAACAATGCCGGAATTACCGGTTTTGAAGATGGGCCTGCCCCGCACGATCCCGAACATGCGAGCCTTGCCGAATGGCACCGGGTCCATGCTGTAAACCTTGATGGTACCTTTCTCGGCTGCCGCTATGCGATCGGCGCCATGAAAGCGAAAGGCGAAGGCGCGATCATCAACATGTCGTCGCGCTCTGGCCTTGTCGGCATATCCGGGGCGGCCGCCTATGCCTCATCCAAGGCGGCGATCCGGAACCATAGCAAGTCGGTCGCGCTTTACTGCGCGCAGCAAGGCTGGCGCATCCGGTGCAATTCGATTCATCCTGCCGCGATCCTGACCCCGATGTGGGAAGCGCTGATCGGCAATGGCCCCGATCGCGAAAAGCGGATGGCCGCGATGGTATCAGACACACCGCTCAAGCGTTTCGGCACGGTTGAAGAGGTTGCGGCGCTGGCGCTGCTCCTCGCATCAGACGATGCCACCTATATGACGGGCAGTGAACTGCACCTTGATGGTGGGTTGCTCGCCGGAAGCGTGGCCTCACCGGGAGACTAGACTAGTCCACATCCTCGACCGACACGGCTTCACCCGTAACGCGCTGGGCAAGCGCGGCAGCGATGAAATCATCAAGGTCGCCGTCGAGCACATCGGCCGGGGTCGGGCTGGTCACGCCTGTGCGCAAATCCTTCACCATCTGATAGGGCTGAAGGACATAGGAACGGATCTGATGGCCCCAACCGATATCGGTCTTTGCCGCATGTTCGGCGCTGGCCGCCTCCTCACGCTTGCGCATTTCGGCTTCGAACAGCCGCGCCTTCAACATGCCCATCGCAATTTCGCGGTTCTTGTGCTGGCTGCGGTCAACCTGGCTGGCGACGACAATTCCCGACGGCGCGTGCGTGATACGAACGGCGGAATCTGTGGTGTTAACGTGCTGCCCGCCAGCGCCCGATGCGCGATAGGTATCGATCTTGAGGTCGGCCGGGTTAATATCGATTTCGAAACTGTCATCGATCACCGGATAGACCCAGACCGAGCTGAACGAGGTGTGCCGCCGCGCAGATGAATCATAGGGCGATATGCGGACCAGCCGGTGGACGCCGCTCTCGGTCTTGGCGTAGCCATATGCATTCTCGCCTTTGACCATGATCGTCGCCGATTTGATACCGGCGGTGTCACCTGCCTGATATTCGATAGTATCAACCTTATAGCCGCGCTGTTCGGCCCAGCGGCTGTACATGCGAAACAGCATTTCGGCCCAATCCTGGCTTTCGGTTCCCCCAGCGCCAGCATGGATTTCAATAAAGGTGTCGAGCGGATCAGCCTCGCCCGAAAGCAAGGCGGATACCTTGTCCTTGTCAGCCCTGTCAGCAAGCGCCTTGAGCGATGCCACACCTTCATCGGCAAGGCCTTCATCGCCTTCCATCTCAGCGAGCTCGATCAGTTCAACGGTTCCGCTTTTATCTGCGTCGATTTCCTTGACGGTCGAAATGGCAGCATCAAGGCGGCGGCGTTCGCGCATCACCTCTTCGGCCTTCTTCGGATTGTCCCACAGCTTGGGATCCTCGACGCGCGCGTTCAATTCATCAAGGCGGCGCAGCGCACGATCCCAGTCGAGCGACATCTTGACGAGATTAAGGGCGGCGTCGATCCGTTCGACCAGGGATTGCGCATCGGCGCGCATGGGGAAACTCCAATTTCAGGCTTGATGTCAGGCTGCGGCCTTTAGCGGAAAGCGTTGGCAAGTCAAAGCGGGCCAAACACAAATTCACCCGCGCCGCGTCACCTCTGCCCATAAACCGGCTCCGCCCATCTGTGCCGTCATGCCGCCCAATATCCCGGACCAATAGGCGTCATTGCCATGGTCTGAACGCCAGTCGACCAATGGCCCTGTAAGCTTGTGGAGATCATATTCGCGGGTAAAGCCGATTGCACCATGCACCTGATGGGCAATGCTCGCCGCCACCCCGATCGCCTTGTTCATGCGCAGCTTGGCACAGGCAACCTCGAAAAGGGCGACGTCGAAATCACCATTGGCACGATCAAGCGCTGCTGCTGCAGCCGCACCGGCAACATTGACCGCGGCTGCCTCGGTCGCGAATATTGCCAGCACCTGCTGCACCGCCTGAAACTTGCCCAGCGGCTTTCCAAACTGCTGGCGGGTGTTCACATAGTCGATGCTCATCGCCAGCGCAGCATCAAGCGCGCCAGCGGCCTGCGCAACGCGGATGAACGCGCCTTGCGGGCGGGTAATGTCCCCGCCAACAATCAGTTCGCCAACAGGCAAATGCGGCACTTTCGCTCCCGCTATCCGAAGCACTGCAAAGGCATCGCCCCAGTCGCCGCCAAAATCGGCCGTCAGCAATTGTCCGAAACCCGCCGCTTCGACAGGGGCCATGCCCCCGCTGGCGGCTTCGGCGAAAACCGCCTCTGCCGTATCGCACAAAAGGCTGCGCTGCTCGCTCATGCCAAAACCCTCATCTCAAACCCAGCCCCCGCGCAATGATCCCGCGGATGATTTCGCGCGTGCCGCCGCGCAGTGAAAAGCTGGGCGCCGAGATCAACAGTGATCGCATCAATTTTGCAAGGTCATCCTGCCGGGTTGAGGGGCAATCGA
>JAJTFR010000066.1 GCA_021298455.1 Sphingomonadales bacterium
GGCTGGGTGATGCATGTACCCGTCAGCGGCCACCACCCGCCGGAACATTATGCCAGCCTGGTTTCACTGCCCGTGATCTTGCTGTTTCTTTGGCTCGCGCTGCGCCGATCGAGCTTACACCAGTCGGAGATTCTTACATGAAGAAGCTGAAATGGATCGCAGCATTGGCGGTGTTGGGCGGCCTAGGCTATCTCGGTTTTCAACAGTATAAAATCTACCTTCCCGGTATCATCAGCGAATGGCGGGAACCCATTGCAGACAATCGCCCGATTGCCTGGAGCCAAGGGCCGGCGACCGCGCCGCAGGGCAAGCGGCCGCCCAATGTCATCCTGATCATGGTCGATGATCTCGGCGTCAATGACATCAGCCGTTATGGCGGCGGGGTCGCCAATGGTGCGGTGCCGACGCCCAATATCGATTCCATTGCCAAAGAGGGCGTTAGCTTCGCAAATGGCTATGCCGCCAATGCGACCTGCTCGCCCTCGCGCGCGGCGCTGATGACCGGGCGCTATCCGACACGCTTCGGTTTTGAATTTACTGCGGTTCCGGCAGCCTTCGCCTCAAATCTTGCCCACCAGGGCGGCAATGCCCCCTATCCGATAATCTATCACAAGGAATTGAACCGCGACCTGCCCGACTATCCCGACCAGGGCGTACCCGCAGATCAAATCATGATTTCGGAGGTGCTAAAGACCCGCGGCTATCACAATATTCACATCGGCAAATGGCATCTGGGCGAATCGAAACCGCTGCGTCCCACATCACAGGGCTTTGATGAAAGCCTTGGCCTGCGCGCCGGTGGCGGCATGTTCCTGAATCCCGACAATCCGGACGTGGTCAATGCGAAGCTTCCTTGGGATCCGATCGACCGCTTCCTTTGGCCCAACCTTCCTTATGCCGTTTATTGGGGCGACAGCGGCCGCTTTCGGCCCAAGGGGCATATGACCGACTATTTCACGGACAATGCGCTCGCCGCGATCGAGGCCAACAAGAACCGGCCCTTCTTCATGTATCTTGCTTATAATGCGCCGCACACACCGCTGCAGGCGCTGAAATCGGACTATGACGCGCTGCCGCAGATCAAGGATCACACCCAGCGCGTCTATGGCGCAATGGTCCGCCAGCTCGATCGTCGGATCGGCGACATATTGGCGAAACTGAAGGCCACGGGGCTCGACCAAAATACGCTGGTGATCTTTACCAGCGACAATGGCGGCGCTTGGTACACAGGGATTGCCGACCATAATAAGCCTTATCGGGGCTATAAGGGCACCTTTTTTGAAGGCGGCATTCGCGTGCCGTTGCTGATGCGTTGGCCAGGGACGATCCCAGCTGGCACAACCCGCCCCGACGTCGCCCAGCATCTCGACATGTTCGCGACAATCGCTGCGGCCGCGGGGGCGGAAGTGCCGAGCGACCGCAAGATGGACAGCTATAACCTGTTCAATCCCAAAGAGCGGCGTGAAATCACTTTCTGGCGATCGGGCGACTATCGCGTCGTGCGCGCTGGCGACTGGAAGCTGCAGGTCGCCGAGCGGCCCAACAAGGTCTGGCTCTACAATCTGGCGATCGACCCCACCGAACAGAGGAACCTGGCTGCGCAGGAACCCGAACGCGTAGCCATGATGCGCCGAATGATCGAGGAACAAAATGCCGGCCTGCCCAAACCATTATGGCCCGGACTGCTGGAAGCACCGATCCGCATCGACGTTCCGCTCAACGCGCCTTGGCGCAAGGATCAGGAATATGTCTACTGGGCCAACTGACCGGCAGCATAGGGGATAGTATCTATTGGGAAGTGAAGTGGAGGCCGAGCCGGAATCGAACCGGGCCACATTTTTGATGGATTTCCGGGAAGTTGAGTCAATGTGAGGAATTTGAAAGCCCCCATAAAAGCCCCCAAATTGCTTCGCTTGGATGCTTTTGCCCCAATTTCTGGACGATTCTGGTTCCCCAAATAGCAATAGTAGCCTAATTCTGCATAACCGGTTCAAGCAAAATTGGCCAGCAGCACAAGTCTCCACGTCCATCTTATGCCAATGACGGCGGCGGGTTTCCCGCCGCCGTCTTTCGATCAGGCTTCCGCCTCTTCTTCAGTAAGCTTTCCATTAGCTTTGGCGAGAACAGCGAGGCCATCGGCGATCATGTCAACACCGTATCGGGTCGAACCCTCGGCTTCATAGCTGGTTTGGCGAACCCGACCGGTGATGCGGACAAGATCGCCTTTCTCAGCTTTGGCCAGCCTGTCGCGTAGCTTGCCGAATAGGGTCACGCGGTTCCAGTGCGGATCGGTTTTCCATTCGTCGCCATCGCGGCGATTGTAGTTGGCGGCAACCGAGATATGGGTTGTTCCCCGTCAGCACCAATGGCACAGATTTGATGTTGTGATTTAAGGAGTGTTTTGGTCTCGTCGTAGTGACGAAGGAACGAAGATGAGACCAAAACACTCTGGCCAATCAAAGGCCTCTGCCGAACGTGTGGTGAAGGACATTCGCCGCGCAACCCGACGGCACTTCTCGGCTGAGGATAAGATCCGGATCGTGCTGGAAGGCTTGCGCGGTGACGACAGCATTGCCGAGCTGTGCCGCAAAGAAGGCATTGCCCAAAGCCTATATTACACCTGGTCCAAGGAGTTTATGGAAGCTGGCAAGCGCCGCCTTGCTGGGGACACCGCCCGTGCTGCAACCAGCGGCGAAGTGCAGGATCTGCGCCGCGAAGCGCGTGCCCTGAAAGAATGCGTCGCTGATCTGACCCTTGAGAACCGTCTGCTCAAAAAAAGCATGATCGCGGATGGGGACGAAGACGCATGAGATATCCTGCATCTGAAAAGCTGGAGATCATCAGGATCGTCGAGCAGTCGCACCTGCCTGCAAAGCTCACCCTCGACAAGCTGGGTGTATCCCGCAGAACCTTCTATCGCTGGTATGACCGTTATCTCGAGGGCGGCCCGGAGGCGCTCGAGGATAAACCATCGGCGCCGAGCCGGGTGTGGAACCGCATCCCCGATGCCATCCACGATCAGATCATCGAACTGGCGTTGGACCAGTCGGAGCTGTCACCGCGTGAACTGGCGGTGCGGTTCACTGACGAGAGGCGCTACTTCGTATCGGAAGCGACGGTTTATCGCCTGTTGAAGGCCTATGACCTGATCACCAGCCCGGCCTACGTCGTGGTGAAAGCGGCGAACGAGTTCCACACTAAAACCACCCGCCCCAACGAGATGTGGCGGACCGATTTTACCTACTTTAAGATCATTGGCTGGGGCTGGATGTACCTGTCCACGGTGCTGGACGACTTCTCCCGCTACATTATCAGCTGGAAGCTCTGTTCGACAATGCGGGCCGAGGACGTCACCGACACGCTGGATAGGGCTTTGCAGGCATCAGGCTGCGACAGCGCACAGGTGATCCACAAACCGCGTCTGCTGTCGGACAATGGTCCCAGCTATATCGCAGGCGAACTAGCCGAATATATCGAAGCCCAGAAGATGAGCCATGTGCGCGGTGCCCCGCTGCATCCGCAAACCCAGGGCAAGATCGAACGCTGGCACCAGACTCTCAAAAACCGCATCCTGCTGGAAAACTACTTCCTACCCGGAGACCTTGAGCGGCAGATCGAGGCGTTCGTCGAGCATTACAACCACCAGCGCTACCACGAGAGCCTGAACAACGTCACGCCTGCCGATGCCTACTTCGGCAGGGCGTCAGCCATCATCAAACAGCGAGAAAGGATCAAACGACAGACCATCGAATATCGGCGCTTGCAACACCGCAAGCTCGCCGCTTAATATCAACCAATCAGACGAGGCCAATGCTCCGCTAATTTACGCAGCCATCAGTGCCAAATGTTCTGACGACGGACAAGCTTTTTCTCAAACGACGACTATAATGCTGTCACCATTGACCGAAAAAATCAACAATTTATAGGATACCGTAGCGTCAACAGGCACAGAAATGGCAGCTATGCTATGGAGTTCCGGCGTTTTTCAGCAATTGAGCATAGCCCGACTGCGATATCCATTTTGCGCGTGCCAAGTGGCTCTCATACATAGCTTTTGATTTCGACTCGTTCCCATCCGGATCAATTCCAAAAATTATAGACACAATTTCTTTCCAGTCGGCATTCTCCTGATCGGCATCGAGCAATCGCAGATAGTCGACAAGATGAGTTTCATCATACTGGGTCAGTGTCTTCGAGTCCGGTGGACTAGACTGAAAATTGTCATCTTCCACTTTTTATTCCCAACCCCATCGAAACACCGGAATTTCTAAACATCCTTATGGTTCCCATTCCCGGTACACTGCATAGCGAAATTGGCGAAATCAGCAAGATGATGCAGTTTTCGCGTATTATAATACGTAGCATAAAAATGCGCGATTGTCCCAAATTAAGTGATGGATATTCGCGTGATATTGGGGACTAATACCCGCCGCTTCAGGAAGAAACGCGAACTGAGTCAAGAGGCTCTGGCAATCAAAATCGGTGCCGATCGCGCTTATGTCAGCGCGATAGAGCGGGGCCTGCAGAATATGACGATAGTTAGAATCGCGGAACTTGCTATCGCGCTCGATGTCGATGTGGCGGAACTGGTTCAAAAATAGAAAAAGCCCCGCCCGAATAATCGGGCGGGGCTGAAATTGGCGAACTTATTCGCCGCTGGCCTTGCGGGCGCGTGACCAGATCAGATTATAGGTCTTGCCATCTTCGTCATCGAACAGATTTGCGAAAATCGGTGCGGTGAAGCTGGGATCATCGAGCTTGACCGACAGATAAGCTCTGCCTTCGTTCGAGGTCTTGGTCCAGGCAGCTCCGATTTCCGCGCGGCCCACAAAAACCCGGTGGGTCGGTGCGTTTTCATTTTCGCTTAGCGTTTCGGAAACGATGCGGACGTTCTTGGTCTGAACGCTCATCGTTACGATTTCGCCTTTGTAGCTTTCACCTGACTTTGTGAATGATCCGATATTTGCCATTGTATTTCTCCTTAAGTTTATATCGATCCCGCGCTCATCGCGGTCTCGATGGCTGGTTCAAAGGCCGGGATAGGGACTGCTGCACCCTCCGGGGTCCCCGAAAAGTATTACTTTTTGGGGTGGGCTAAAGGGCCGCAGCGCAGCGAAGGACGCTGGACACGGCCATTTCTTGTCCCGCGAGGAATGCTTGCTCGCAAGCAGGGGAAGAAATTGACGGGGCCAACGTTGCAGCAAAGGCCCTAAGGCGAAGCCGCTTCCGGCCACCCAAGCCATTCGAAGAGACCGTGCTGGGCGCGGAGTTGATCTAATCAGAATTTAGGAGAAGCTGGCAAATATCGCTGTCCGGGCAAAGTCCGAACGCGCTCTAACGGCTAAATATGTGGGTATGACTTCGGACCACAACGCAGTTGATATCCTAATTTGCGCTAGATGAATATCCCGCCCTGCCCGTTTTTACCGCGAAAAAATTGGCGCTGCCGCCATGATTATGAACTGGCCGAGCCATTCAACGGATCAGCCCAGCCTCCATCCCAATCCCATCATTTTGGCAGTTCGCCGATGAAGATGGCTGACAATATATACGAAGGTCATGCACGTTTTAGTTAGCGGCCAGTCAATGCAATTGCCCTGCCCGAACCGTTCGGGTGGGACTATCGCGGGAAATCACGATTCTGGCAGATCGACGCTAGCCGCCATCAGCGCATCCCAATCGTCGGGTGGATTGTCCTTGTCCAGCATTTTTGTGAACACCGCATAGGCATCGCTTTTCGAGCCATAGGTTCGCAATGTATTCTGGTCATTGACCCACGCATAGACAATGATTTTTGCGCTGCTGCTGTAACGGAAAAATAATCGAAACCGCCCGCTGGCAAATTTGGCGCGGAACCAGTGCTTGCGTTTCGCGCCCAAGGTGCCGCCTTGTCGGTATTCGGGCCGTGCCGGATCAACCGGTATATCTTCAAAGGCCAGTTTGCGGATTGCGGCAAGCAATTTGGCATTGGCGGATTTCTGATAATCCTTCGCATTTTTCTTTTTGGCCTTTTCGACGGCCTTGGTCAGCTGTTCCAGTTGTTCGAGAAAAAGCGGGTGGGCATAGAGCGTCCAGCCATTGACGGTTATCATCGCTGCGGCGCTAACGGACTAAAGCGCAACATCGCCGTCAATCTCGTCATCGAGATTGACCGATATGCCATCGGTCAGCGTGGCAATGCGTTTTGCCAGATCGGGCGAAAGCGCCTTGATCTTTTGCGGATGCTGCTTGATGTCCTTTGCCAGAAAACCCAGAAACGCATCGATGGCGGGATCGTCGATGTTGTCAGCGCGGGACAATGTTACACCGTCATCGCCAACATGAAAGGCAATGCGGCCGCCAAAATCGACGCCCAGTGCCTGACGCACCGCTTTGGGAATCGTCGTCTGCCCCTTGGCCGTGATCGTGCTTATTTTTTCCAGTTCAACGCCCATGCTGAATTCCTTTCGAGCGCAATATGTAAGGAATAATCCTTACTTTGTCAAGGAAGGGATTCGATATTCGCGGGAGCGGGGATGGATGCGGGTGACAGGCTCAATGCGCGGGTCCAGGCGAATATGCCAAAAACGCCCGCGCCAATGCCGGACACAGCCACGGTCCAGATCGTCGATGGCATGGAAGAGGCGACAATACCATGCACCAGATGATAGGCGGCAAAGGCGGCGGGAGCCGCGAAGGCCAGACCGATTACCGCCTGCACAATTGGCGATTTAGCCGCTGCCAAAAGCCAATATGCAAGAACAAGCGTGGCGATTGTGGCCGCAATTCCGGCAGCGGCGCTTGCCAACCATCCGGTTCCGCCAGAATGCAGCGCGAAACCGGCAGTTGCTCCCACATAAAGCGGAAGCGCATAGATAATGAGATTAAAAGTCAATTTACACAGCAGCGCAATCGCGACAATCGCGAAAACTATAGCAAGTATCATGGCGTCCTCCTTGGGCATAAAAGCCACCGGACGCGCTCACCTCCACCACCACAGCGCAAATTTGTTGATTGAATAATAGCGCCTACGCGCAGCCGTTTCAATCGGGAACAAAAACGAACGGCGCATCTGCGCCATTCGTTCATGCACTCAAGCTGCAATCCGCCCGTCCTCGGCGGCTTCGCTATGGGGGGCTTCGCCGCTGTCGTCCTCGTCTTTTGCGGACGCGGTAACTTCTTCATCCTGCGTTTCCGGCTCCGATGGCTCATCCTCTTCCATCAACCACTTGGCGCGTTCAGCGGCGGCAACCGTGCCGACACCGCCGCGTGTCGTATAAGCCGATGGCGGAAACGCCATCCAGCGCGGAACCCAATGCTCCTGTTTTTCGCGGCCATTCTCGCCGGTCAGGTGGTCACTGATAATAGCCTTGACCGTCCTGGTCTTTTCGCTGGCGTTCGCGGCAGCAATGCTGGCTCCGCCAACTTCGCCCAAAAGCGCGGTCAGCACTTCACGGTCACGGACAAGATCGAAGAACGCTTCGTCCGCCGTCCAGTAATCCGCCATTTCCACATCAAGATGGACGCCCAATGTCTCGACCAGTTCGCTGCCACCGGACAGCGTCTCGGCCATGACCACGCCCAATATCTCCATCACCACGCTATCGGGCACATCGAGCAAACGCAGCAACAGGCCGCTTATGCCATTGCGGGTTTCATGGCCGAGCGTCACCGTGGGTTCGTCGCCGTCAAAGCCAAGCACCGCCAACACCGCGCGGCGGCGCTCGTCGAAGCGCGCCTCCGCCACACTGGTTTTGATGCTTTCGGAGATCTCTTCCTTGCGGCTGCGTTGCTCCTGCACCTTCACATTCCACAATGGCGAACCACAGATCGCATGGGCGACCATGACACGCAGTGCGACATAAGGACTGGCAGCGAGTTCGTTACGAACGGCAGCGTGACGGTGCAGATCGATATATTCCGCCATCGGGCTGGTAATCTCGGGACGGGTGGGCTTGTCGGCTTTGCTGTCCACCTGTCCGGTTTCCCGCACCCGCGCTTCCTTGGCGGTCAAATAGCCTTCGTGGAACGTCACCTCGCCCTTGGCGCTCACGTCGATGTAAACCCGCCCACCTTTGCGCTTGGTCGCCTTTTCATGGTCCCATGTCTGGAAATAGCTGCCCGCTGGAATGATCTGCACATCGCTCCAGCCATCCTCCAGATATTCCGCCTTCTTCGCTTCAATGGCGGCGGTCTGCGCTTCCCAGAACTGGTCAGCATCGGCAAAATAGCCATCTTCGGCAAACAGATCACTGACGATCTGCCCCTTATACTCCGCCATATCGAAGATCGCGGCGGACGTGGAAATTGACGCCCCGCCAAATAGCCATGCCTTTAGCTGCGTTCCGCGCGGCGCATAGGCTTCTTCATCCCTGAACAAAGCCAGCCATGCTTTTTGCTGCGCCTTACTGGCCAAGGTCAGGTGGCGCACGGTGGCCGCATCAATTTCTTCGCGGCCATAGGCGTTACGGATGGGCGGCAAGAGATTGCCAAGCGCAAGAATGCGCCCCACGGTCTTTTCATCCATCCCGAATGTATCGGCAATTTCGTTTGCCTTGCGGCCTTTCTTGACCAGTTGCGTAAACTGTTCCCACTGCGTGACCTCATCAGGATTTTCACGGACAAGATTTTCAATCAAGGACGCTTCCAAGGCGGCGGCATCG
>JAJTFR010000067.1 GCA_021298455.1 Sphingomonadales bacterium
CTATCTGACACAGGTAAAGGGGCTCGGGCGCTGGTCAGCAGAGATCTACTTACTCTTTGCAGAAGGCCGTCCCGATATCTGGCCCGCCGGCGACCTTGCCGTGCAGGAAGGGGTCAAACGCATCCTTGCCATGGAAACGCGGCCGACGGAAAAGCCCACGCGCGCGCTGGCTGAGGGCTGGCGACCGCATCGCGGCGCGGCAGCGATCTTTACCTGGCACTATTATGCGACGGGATTTGAGGCGATCTGAACCGATCGCCAAGATCTCCGCTTTACAGTTTCAACCTTGGATTCAGCCGCATCACTTCGAACAGGAAGGATTTCGGCTTCTTGAAAAACTTGCTGTTGCGATTGACTGAAAGCCCGAGCAACGCCGCAGCCTCCATCACGAAATGCACGCAGTTGCGCTTGTTCAGATTATAGCTCTTCCCGCCCATGTTGCGCCATTTTTCGACATGATCGATCAACTTGCGATACTCGTCATCACTTAGCTGGAGCGAAAAATGCGCATTACTTTTGCCGACATATTTGGCGTCCTTGGTCTCGATCATCCCTTTGACCGAACCCATCAATATTGCCGGTGAAACCGTGACCGCAGTGAAGCCATAATTGGTGTCAACAACCTCACCTGATGACTCAACTTTACCCTTCAACTTTATGAAAGCATGAGGGAAATGATCCCCAAAATCATGGCTGTAAAAGGTCGCGACGACCTGTGCATGGGCATGTGCAGGCAGGAAGGCAAGCAGAAGCGCAAACAATAGGGCGGAGAGGTGGCGGGCAAATGGCATGATCGGTTCCCGATTATCGCCGCGCCCGCCGCGCTGCAAGAGGGGCTTGACCACGCGAGCGAATTGCTGTGCTGACAATATTGAAAATAAAAGGGAGAGTCGCGGCATGGCTGCAAATCGCAAGAGCATCTTCGTCACCGGTGCTGCATCGGGATTGGGGCGTGAAATTTCACGCTATTTTGCCGAACGCGGCTGGTTCATCGGGCTGGCCGATGTGAATGAGGCGGGCCTGAAGGAAACCGCGGCCATGCTGCCCGCCGGTCAATGGTCGATCCACAAACTCGACGTGACCGACCGCGCGCAATGGAAAGCCGCACTCGCCGATTTTGCGCCGCATTGCGGCGGCACGATCGACGTGTTGTTCAACAATGCGGGCGTTGGCACGGGTGGCGCGATCCAGGATATGGAGGACGCGGATATCGACCGGATGATTGCGATCAACCTGACAGGAGTGATCAACGGTATCCGCGCAGGCTTCCCTTATCTCAAATCGGGCAGCTGCGTGCTCAACACCAGTTCGGCTGCAGGGATTTACGGCGCGGCCGGCCTGAGCGTTTACAGCGCGACTAAATTTGCCGTGCGCGGGCTGACCGAAGCACATGACATTGAATGGCGGCCGATGGGCATCAAGTCACGTTCGCTAATGCCCGGATTTATTGACACCAATATCATCGGTGCGGTGCAGCCTGGCACCAACCAGACCGGCAAGGAAAAGCTGGAAGAGGCAGGCATTCCGGTTAGCCCTGTTTCGATCATCGGCCCCGCTGCATGGGAAGCGGTGCATGGCGACAAGGTGCACACCACCGTCAATAAGACCGCAAAGCAACTCGCCTTTGCCGCGCGCTGGTTCCCCGGGCGTTTGCGCCGCCAAATGGGCGCAATGGCGGGCATCGAATCGATCGTCAAAAACTGAATCTGGCCTCCCCGCCCCCCCGGTCGGGGAGCGGCCTTTTTCAGGCAAACCCCTCGATTGTGCTGGCCAGCGCGATGTCGCGTTTGGATAGGCCGCCGGCATCATGGGTTGTCAGCAGAATTTCGACGCGATTGTAGACGTTAAACCATTCGGGATGATGGTCGGCCTTTTCGGCGAGGATGGCCACGCGCGACATGAAAGCAAATGCTTCGGCAAAATCGGCAAAGCGAAAACTGCGGCGGATACCGCGGGCATCGGCGTCGTAAGTCCAGAGTGGCAATGCCGCCAGTGCCGCTATGCGTTCGCCTTCGTCCAATTCGCGGACACTCATCCTGCTCTCCTGTCTTTGCTTTTTGCGCAGGCCGTGCCTATGTCGGCCAATGCAGCGCGGTCAAGCCGTAACACCAGCCCTTTCTTTATCCCGCATCGCTTTGTGGCGCGGCGGGCGTCTGGTGCTGCGCGATTTCAGCCTCGACGTCGGTGCAGGCGAAATGATCTGGGTGCGCGGGGCAAATGGCAGCGGAAAATCGACGCTCTTTCGGGCATTATCGGGCCTTTTGCCGGTTGTTTCCGGAACAATGGCAATCGAGGGCGCAATCGCGCTGTGCGACGACAATCTTGCCTTGGATCTCGATCAGAGCCTCGAAGATGCGATCAAGTTCTGGACGCGCCTTGATGGCATCGCCCCTGCCCGTCTTGAGGCAGCACTCGAAACGCTCGACCTTATAAAGCTCAGCGACCTGCCGGTGCGCCTGCTTTCCACCGGCCAGAAGAAGCGCGGCGCGCTGGCAAGGCTGCTGGCTTCACAGGCGCCAATCTGGCTTTTGGACGAACCCTATAACGGCCTCGATCAAGCCAATGTTGCACGGCTCGATACCGCGCTCAGCAAACATGTCGACGCCGGCGGGATCGCGCTTGTCGCATCGCATATTGCGCCAACCGTGAATGTCAGCCGCAGCATCCTGCTCGATCGTGGGCGCGAGGAGATCGCATGAACGGTTTTCTGGCGATCGCATGGCGGGACGTGCGACTTGCATGGACGGGCGGTGGCCTTTGGCTGCCGATTGTCTTCTACCTCACCGTGGCGACACTCTTCCCCTTTGCAGCGGGCCCGGACAAGGCATTGCTCGCACGCGTTGGCGGCAGCATATTGTGGATCGCCGCGCTGCTTGCCAGCCTGTTGCCGATTGAACGCCTTGTCCTGCCTGATCGTCAGGCGGGTGTGCTCGACCAACTATATCTGCGCGGATGGGCCGATGAATGGATCGCGGCCGCCAAGATCGCAGGGCATATCACCGGTTTCGGCCTGCCCTTGCTGTTGACGACGCCGATTGCCATCGCCCTGCTCGGCGTACCAGACGCGCAGGCAGGCACTCTGGTGCTCGGCCTTGCGCTTGCGCTTCCCGCCTTTGCCGGCCTTGGCGTAACGATTGCCGCGCTGACCGCAGGGTTGAATGGGGCGTCCGCGCTTGGCGGATTGCTGCTGGTTCCGCTTGCGATACCTATCCTGATCTTCGGCGCCGGGACGCTCGACCCTAATCCGGGCGCGGCAATGGAATTGCTCGCCGCGACCAGCCTTGCGATCACCGCATTGTCGCCCTTCGCCGCGGGCGCCGCCTTGCGGGCGGCGCGCGACTGATCAGTTGTTCTCTGCCGCCATTTTCTGCGCATAGCCGGCCGCAACGGAAGCAGCCATCATGTCGAACAGTTTTTCAGGTTCCTTCGCGCGCAGGTCGACAATGGCAGCCTCCATCCCCTCTGCGATCAGCAATTCGCGCGTCCCTGCGTCCATCGCGTCCCAGATCCGCTGCGCAGCAACCTCCGGCGGATAGCCATTTTCAATCGCGTGATCGCTGACGCCACGGGTCGAGCCGTCGGCGGTGAGTGCATTTTTTGAAACACCGGTCCGCACCGAACCCGGCGTCACCACCAGCACGCGCAGTCCCAGCCCGTCGGTTTCAGCCCGCAGCGCGTCTGCATAGCCAATCAGCCCATGCTTTGCCGCACTGTAGGCCGTGCGCATCGGCGAACCAACCTTGCCGGCAACGCTGGAAATCATCACGACATGCCCCGATCCGCGTGCGACCATATGCGGCAATAGCTCCTGCGTCAGCGCGATCGGCGCGAGCAAGTCGACGTCAACAATCTTCTGATAGACAGGAAAGGCGGTATCGACAGCGAGCGAGCGTTGCGAAATCCCGGCATTATTGACCAGCACGTCAACGCCACCAGCAAACGCCACTGCTTGATCAACCAGCGCCGGTATTGCGCTATAATCGGTGCTCTCAAACGGCAGCACCAGACAACGATCGGGTGCAACCGATGCCACCGCCTCCAGCGCGGCAACATTGCGGCCTGAAAGCACGCAATGTCCGCCACGGGCCAGCCATTCCTTTGCCAGCGCCTCGCCAATGCCCGACGATGCCCCGGTTATCCAAGCTGTCTTCCCGCTCATTTGCTACCCTTTGCTGTTTCGGCGTCGATCGCCGCACGTACCTTTTTGTAGAATTCCTCGCGCGCAGGCCCCGCTACGGGATCACTCGCGCGCGGCCAGTTGCTGTTCGAAGCGATCACCAACCGCCGCTTTGGATCGATGAAGATGCCCTGCCCGAAAATGCCCTGCGCGGCATAGCTGCCGTCATCATAGGTCCACCACTGAAAGCCATAGCCCCTGCCCGGATTGCCGATATCGGCCTGCTTGGTCGTTGCCCGGGCAATCCAGCCTTCAGGCAGCACTGCCTTGCCGCCCGCCATGCCACCGCCGAGGATGAACTGGCCAAAGCGGGCATAATCGCGGGTCGACGCCTGCAGGCAGCAACCGCTGATTTCAGCTCCGGTAGAACCCAGCAACCAGCTTGCATCCTGCTCCATGCCAAAAGGTGTCCAGACCTTTTCCGTCAGATAGGCGGAGAGCGTCTTGCCGGTCGCCTTGCTAACCAGCACCCCGATCAGGTTGGTCTCGCCGGTCTTGTAAACCCATTTGCTGCCGGCCGGAGCTTCACGCGGCAATTTGCGCATATAGCTTACCGTAGTGTCGATCCCGGGCTCGGGCTTATGTTCGTTGAAGAGCGCAACATCGGACTTGGGATCTTCATAATCCTCATTCCATTTGATCCCCGATGTCATGGTCAGCAATTGCGCGACCGTCACATCGTCATAGGCCGACCCCTTCATTTCCGGGATATATACCGTCACCTTGTCGTCCAGGCTCTTGATATAACCGTCCTTGATCGCGGCCCCGACCAATGTCGAAGTGAAGGATTTGGCGACTGAGAAGCTCGTCCATTTGCCATTGCCATCAAAATCGAGGCCATATTTTTCAAGCCGGATTTTGCCATCCTGCACGATCACAAGGCCGGCCGTGCGCTGCGCTTTCATATAGGCATCGACATCGATCGAGAGCGGCGCGCCCTTGGGTAGCGGATAGACGCTGTCGCCGGCATCGATGATGTTCGCCTTTGCCAACACCGGAAGCCGGTCCATCGCGCGGAATGCCGCGTCGCGCTGGGCGATTGACCAGAAGAGGACGTTGCGATCGGTGGGCAGATTTGCGGCAAGGCTGCGCATGTCCTTGTCCATGCTGAACCAGCCGATCCCGCCCGCTGCCGCGATCACGAGCAGCAGCCCGACGATCCATTTCTTCATGATTTTCCTCTCCCTAACTCTTCACCAGCGTCACCTGCGCGACATTGATGCCGCCGCCGCGAAATCCACCTTCGCAATACATCAGGTAAAATCGCCAGAGCGCAACGAAATTCGCATCGAAACCGGCGGGCAATTGTCGCTGTGCCACCGCAGCATCGAAACGGATGCGCCATTGCTTCAGTGTTTCGGCATAATGCAGACCATAATCGACCTGACTATGCCAGGCGAGGCCCCGCGCCTCGGCCAGCGCACGGAAGCGGCTTTCAGAGAGCAGCATACCGCCCGGGAAGATATAGCGCTGGATGAAATCCTGTCCGCTCGCATATTGATCGAAAATGTCATCCTCGATACGGATATATTGCAGCGCCGCCCGTCCGCCCGGTTTCAGGCAGCGAGCAATGCAATCCAGATAAGCGGGCCAATATTCCTGCCCCACCGCCTCTACCATTTCGACGCTGGCAATGGCATCATATTGGCCCCCCATATCGCGATAGTCAGTGAGACTGATCTCCCATTGCCGCTTGTCCGTCAGCCGGTCCTTGGCGAAGCGAATCTGCTCGGGCGAGAGGCTGATGCCATGATAGGCGATGTCGGCACGTGCCAGCGCTACCTCTGCAAGACCGCCCCAGCCGCAGCCAATCTCCAGCAACCGGTCACCCGGTTTGAGATCTAGCCGGTCAAGGACAAGATCGATCTTGCGTCGTTGTGCTGCCTCCAATGATTCGCCCTGCGGGGTCGGCGCGCCAAACACCGCGCTCGAATAGGTCATCGTAGGGTCGAGCCAGGCCGCGTAGAAATCATTGCCCAGATTATAATGTGCGCCAACATTATCGCGCGCCTTCGCCATTGTGTTGCGGCGCAGCCATTGCGCCAAGCGCCCGGCAAGTTTGGCAAGCCCCGACGCGCGACCTACCGCGCCCAGCGCAACGCGGTTGCGCATGAACAGATCGAATATCGGCACAAGATCGGGGCTGCTCCATTCGCCCGCCGCCCAACCCTCATACCAGCCGATCGATCCACCGCGCACAAGCCGGGACAGTGCACGCCAGCTATGGACCTGAACAATCGCTTGGGGCCCCGGACGGCGGTTACCGAGCAACCGCTTGGTCCCGTCAGGCAGATGACCCTCAATGGCACCGTCTTGCAACCCCGCATCAATGCGGGCGAGGATGGCGTTGATGAAGCGGGCCGACAGCTTCACCTGCATGCTGGCAAAAAGGCCGCCCTTCGAACCCGGCAAATTGATCTGCCGGACGAGATGGCGGCCTCTGTCATGCTCCGGTGCGTTCATGTCACCGGTTTAACGCTAAGCGCTATTTCTTCAACGCATCCCGGATTTCAGTGAGCAGATCGACTTCGCTCGGTCCGGCGGGCGGTGCCATTTTCGCAAAGAAGCCATTTGCCTTGCGCACGATCAGAAAGATGATGAAGGCAAGGATCAGGAAATTGATCAGCTTGGTAATGAAATTGCCATAAGCGATCACCGTCGCCGTCTTGCGGGCTTCCTCAAGTGCAGCACCGTCTGCAACAGTCCCGGCAAGCACCACATACATGTTGGAGAAATCCACACTGCCACCGGTCAGCAACGAAATGAACGGCATCACAATATCGTCGGTCAACGAGGCAACGATTGTCCCGAATGCCGCACCGATCAAAACACCCACTGCAAGATCGAGCACATTCCCGCGTGCTACAAAGGCTCCAAATTCCTTGAACATGCTAATTCTCCCTATAATCCACCTCGAGAATTGGCAGGTTACGCGCATTCGACCGCAAGTCGATGTAATGCCGTGTAAATTTTGCAGCGATTGAATTGCCCCACGCACTGACCTATGTAGGCAATACACATTGTCCTGCGGGGAAGGAGTTCAGCTTATGCGTTCCGATTATGCCAAGTTTCTGCTGGTGCCTATTGCGGCAGTTTCGCTGTCGGCCTGCGGGATCAACAGCGTTCCTACGGCAGAGGAAAATGCCAAGGCCAAATGGGCCGATGTCGAAAGCTCCTATCAGCGTCGCGCTGATCTCGTCCCCAATCTGGTGGCAACGGTGAAGGCGGCTGCCGCATCCGAAACGCAGATATTGACGCAGGTTACCGAGGCACGTTCGCGCGCAACGTCGATCAACATCACGACCGACGATCTGTCCGATCCCGAAACCTTCCGCAAATTTGAGGAAGGCCAGAACCAACTTACCCAGGCCTTGGGTCAACTTCGCACCGTGGTGGAGGCCTATCCGCAGTTGCAGAGCCAGCAGGGTTTTAAAGACCTGAATATCGAACTGGCCGGTACCGAAAACCGGATCAACACTGCCCGCATGCGCTATAATGAAGCGGTGCAGCAATATAACACAACGATCCGCACCTTCCCCGACATTATCGGTGCAAAGGTCATCCATGGCGCCAAACCCATGACGCCCTTCCGCGCCGCGGCTGGTGCAGAAAAAGCGCCTGAAGTGAAGTTCTAGGCCAGATGGAGCAGCAGGCAACCCAATCATGAACAGGCTATTGGCCGCCCTCACGCTTGCGGTTGCGCTTCTTGCGGGAAGCATGGCGCATGCGAAACTGCCCGACCGTCCGGCAGGGCCGGTCTATGACGGGGCAGCGATCATTCCCGATACGGTGGAAGCCGGAATCGACGCGAAACTGCGTGCGCTGAGCAAGGAAACGGGCAAGACGCTCATTGTGGCCACCGTGCCTTCGCTCGATGATCGCGTGATCGAGGAATATGCGGTCGAACTTTACGAAACATGGGGCATTGGCGATGCAGCCAAGGATGAAGGCGCGCTGATCCTTGTCGCGCCCAATGAACGACGCACGCGGATCGAGGTTGGCCTTGGTTCCGAGGCGGTTTTGCCCGATGCACTGGCTGGTCGCATCATCGACCAGCAGATGATCCCTCGCTTCAAGGAGGGCAATTTCGGCGGCGGCATCGATCAGGCGACCGACGCAGTCATCGCTCAGCTGAAACGCGAACCCACTGATGCGCTGGCCGTGGCCGCAGCCGCCGAACGTGCAGCCAAGCAAGGCGGATCAGACCGGCGCGGTGCCAGCGGATGGGGCATGGTGCTGTTCTGGCTGTTCATCCTCTTCTTCTTCGTCTTTCCTCTTATTGGTTCCCTATCGCGCGGCGGGCGCAAATATCGCGGCAAGCGGCGCGATCATTGGGGCGGGCCTGTGATCATCTGGGGCGGTGGTTCGGATTGGGGTGGTTCGTCACGCTCTTCA
>JAJTFR010000068.1 GCA_021298455.1 Sphingomonadales bacterium
GCATTTTCGTGACCAGATCCTCCCGGTACTCACCCCGCAAGCCCTCGACCCGGCACATCCCTTTCCATTCATCCCCCATAAGGGGCTCAGCCTGATTTTGGAGATGCGCCGATTAAGCGACAAGGCGGTCATCCGACAGTTGATCATGATCCCCCCTGCCCTGCCGCGTTTTGTTCGCGTTCCTGGGCCACGCCGGCGGTTTGTTACGATCGAAGAACTCATCAAATCTCACATCGGCCTGCTTTTTCCCGATCACAAGCTGCTAAGCGCCGGTGCATTCCGGATCATCCGCGACAGCGATATTGAAATTGAGGAGGAGGCGGAGGATCTGGTCCGCCACTTCCGCAGCGCGATCAAAAGGCGCCGGCGTGGGCGCGTCATCCGATTAAAGATGCAGAAAGGCATATCTCCAAAGCTGCAGAAACTTGTCCGCGAGGCGCTGGGCGGTGAAAGTTCGATCGTTTCCGAGACGATCGGGTTTCTAGGCATTGGCGATCTGGCGCAGCTTGTCGACGAAGATCGCCAAGCACTCAAATTCAAGCCATATACGCCCCGCTTTCCAGAACGGATCCTTGAACAGGGTGGCGATTGCTTTGCCGCCATTCGCCAGAAGGACATTGTCGTCCATCATCCCTATGAAAGCTTCGACGTTGTCCTCGCTTTCCTCGAACAGGCGGCGTCAGACCCTGATGTCATCGCGATAAAGCAGACACTGTATCGTGCAGGCAAGCAATCGGCGGTAATCCGGGCTTTGTGCGACGCCGCGGAGGCTGGCAAATCGGTAACGGCTGTTGTGGAACTTAAGGCGCGGTTCGACGAGGAACAGAATTTGCTTTGGGCATCGCAGCTCGAACGATCGGGCGTGCAAGTGATCTACGGCTTTGTCGACATGAAGACACACGCCAAGATTTCGTTGATTGTGCGTAAGGAAGCAGGATCGATCCGCACCTATTGCCACTTTGGCACGGGCAATTACCATCCGGTCACTGCCAAGGTTTATACCGACCTCAGCTTCTTCACTGCTGATCCACGGCTCGGGCGCGACGCAGGGCAGATCTTCAACTTTGTCACCGGCTATGTCGAACCGCACGGCCTCGAAATGTTGAGCATGAGCCCACTCGGCATGCGCGAACATATCGCGGCCATGATCGATGCCGAAATCGCGTTTGCGCGCGAGGGCAAGCCTGCATCGCTCTGGGCAAAACTCAACTCTCTTGTTGACCCCAAGATCATCGACAAACTTTACGAAGCGAGCGAATCGGGGGTCGAGATTGACCTTGTCGTGCGCGGCATTTGCTGCCTGCGCCCCGGCGTAGCCGGGCTATCTTCGCGCATCCGTGTAAAGTCGATCATTGGCCGCTTTTTGGAACACAGCAGAATCTGGGCCTTTGGCAATGGCAAGGAAATGCCCCACCCCGGCGCGTTAGTATTCATTTCTTCGGCCGACTGGATGAGCCGCAATTTCGACCGCAGGGTTGAGTATATGCTGCCAATCGAGAACCCGACCGTGCACGATCAGATCCTAGACCAGGTAATGGTCGCCAATCTGATCGACAACCAGCAAAGCTGGAAACTGCTGCCAAGCGGAGAATATGAGCGGATCAAGGCGAAGGGCCGGAAGTTCAACCTGCACCATTATTTCATGACCAACCCGTCATTGTCTGGCAGGGGCGGCGCCCTTGCAGAACGTAATGATGTCCCCAAGCTGGACCTTATCCGGCAGTAAGCCTATTCCCCCCGGATGATCCTTTCGCCCCGCGCCGTTATTGACATTGGATCGAACGCAATCCGCCTGGTCGTCTATGGCGGTCCGCCGCGCGCGCCGATGCCGATCTACAATGAAAAAGCGCGGATCGCGCTTGGCGATAGCGTGTCGAAATCGGGAGAAATCGATGCCGACGTGATGGAGGCCGCCATTACTGCGCTTGTCCGTTTCGATGCGCTGACCCGCGCCATGCAGGTCGGCGAAAGGCATATCATTGCCACAGAGGCGACCCGCCGTGCGACGAATGGAGCAGAATTCCTTGCCCGCGCGGCAGATGCAGGCGTTGCCATCGAGATGATCAGCGGCGAGGCGGAGGCCCGTGCCTCAGCACTGGGCGTTGTGTGCGACACGCCTTGGGCTGAAGGCTATGTCGCCGATCAGGGCGGTGGCAGCCTTGAACTAGCGATGATCGAAGATGCCGTCCCGGCCCAGCCAATCTCAATGCCATTCGGAACGATCCCATTGAGCCAGCGCGGAGACATAAACCCCAAGGCGATAGCAAAGGACATTGAGGCGAGGCTCGACCGGGCAGGCGGTTTTACAATCCGCCAAGGACTTCCTTTGCACCTTGTCGGCGGAGCTTGGCGTGCACTGGGCCAACTGCACATGCAGACGGTCGGTTATCCGCTGACCATCCTGTCTAACTATACCTTGCCACAAGCGGCGCTTTCTGACCTCGCCAAGGTCGTCGAGAGTGAAACAACCATGCAGGCATCAGGGGTGGTATCAACTGCGCGCATTCCTTTCGTGCCGGCAGCGATGGCCACACTCGAAGCGCTCGATCGCATCTTCGCACCATCGGAAATTCGTGTCAGCGTCTATGGATTGCGCGAAGGTCTGCTGTTCGACCGGCTCGATCCCGAATTACGTCGCGAAGACCCGCTGATTGCGGCGGCACGCCATGAAGGCAAGCGTCTGTCGCGCTTTGCCTATCATGGCGACGGCATTTCCGGCTGGATCGCGCCGCTTTTCGACGACGATCCCCCGCGGCTTGTGCGGTTGCGACATACGGCTTGCCTGCTTGCCGACAGCGCATGGAATAGCCACCCTGAATATCGCGCGATCCACGCCGCCGGACTGGCGCTAGAGGGTAATTGGCCGGGCGTGACAGCCGAGGATCGAGCGATACTTGCTGGCGCGCTTTACGCGGCTTATGGCGGCAAGCGCCCAGGGCTGCCCATGCTCGCCGAACTGGCGACAGAAGCCGATCTCGATCGGGCACGGCTCTGGGGCCTTGCCGTCCGACTGGCGCAACGGCTGGATGGCGGCACCGGAACGGCGCTCGGCAGCGTCGCCTTGCTCCGGCGCAATGGCAAAATCGGCCTCGACTATGCAGGACAATATCGGCAGCTCGAAGCATCGACGGTGAAGCGCCGACTGAAACAGCTTAATGAAGCCTTTGCAGGCTCCAACCGCTAAAACAGCGCCTTCAGCACATCTGCCCAGGACACATATTTAAAGTTTTGGGTTTCGGGGCTGTTGTCACCATCCTGCACAACCAGCAGACCGGCAGGGTAATCGGGTCCAAAATCGCCCAGTGCGAGTTCAAGACCATCTGTTTCCTGCACACCGTCTCCGCCCGGGCCATCGCCGATACGGAACCGGCCGATATAGCGCCCGCCGCGCAAGCTGTAGAGCGTGTAAGCATAATCGCCCTGGCTCGACGCCAGCAGATAGCCGCCATTGCGTCCAGCAGGGGCAATCGCCAGCCCTTCGGCGTCGGCAACCAGTTGCTTGCCATTGGCGCGCGCCATTGCCCTTGCCTTTACGGAGGCAGTCGGCCGCGCATCGAACCGCCAGATTCCAACATCCTCTTCCGCTACGTAAAGAAGGCCGGTACGATCATCAACCACACAGCCCTCGGATTGACTGCCAAGCTTCATCTGGCGGATGACCTTACCGGTGATGGTGGCTCCCGACAGATCAAGCTCGACCTGGTCAATACGGCCGTCTTTCAACACCAGAAAGGCATAAACGCGCTCGTCACTCTTCCGCTGCCACAGGCACATGCCATAGGCTTCACCCGGCCCGATCTGCAGGTTAGCCAGCGGCAACAGCTTTCCAGCATCGGTATCGAGCGTGAACAGCGCAATCGCGGCATTGGTCTCATCGCGACGGTCGCTTGCCGCGACCAGCACCACCGTTTCGCCATTCACCCTCACATTGTCGCGCAAGTCGACATTGTTGAGACGGGGCGCGGGTGTGAACGACACCGCCCTACCGGCCATGTCATAGACATGGATGCCTGCGCGCTTATCAGTACCAATGATCAGGCTTTTGCCGCGATCTGACGGATTGACCCATATTGCCGGATCGTCGGCTGCATCGTCAATTGTTGCCACCGGGGCCGTTTCGGCTTTTGCCATCATAGTCTTTGCCGGCAGAGCAGCGGCAATCAGCTGCTCTACCGGAATTTCGGCTTCCTCCTCGGCCGCCACGGGTGTGTGAACCGGGGCGGGCACGGCGGCGAGGAGAAACAGGGAAAGCAGCTTGCCCATCAGAATGTGAAGCGGATGCCGCCGGTATAACGGCTGCCGAAACGCTCCCATTCGATCGTGTACTGGCCATTACGCTGCGCCGGAATGCCGAGTGCGTTCAGCAGGTTCGAGGGATCGGAATAGCGGCGTCCTGGATTGTTCAGCAGGTTCGAGGCGTCAAAATAGACTTCGAAGCCCTTGAATAGTTCGTAACGGGCAGAAAAATCGAGCTCGTCATCAGCCGCCCAATAGGTATCGCCGGCGTCGGCCAAGTTATCGGCAAAACCATCTGCCCAGGTCGTGCGCTTTTGATACTGCAGGCGAAGCGACAGGCCATATTTCTCGTAATAGGTCCCGATATTGAAGATCGCCTCTGACGTTCCAGGAAGCGGCACCCGACGCGATGGCACAAGCTGCACCCCTAAATTGTCGAGCAGTGCAGGCTTGGTCACCTTGGCATCGTTCCAAGTTGCGTTTGCGGTGATGCCGAACCCGCCCATCCAGTCGGGCAGACCGAGCTGGTCAGTATAGGGTTCGAGCTGCGCTTGGACGGCGGCTTCGACGCCATAGATACGCCCCTTACCGCTATTCACGATCCCGCTAAATGCATAGCCAGACCGGTCGATGCCGCCGAAGTTTAGAGCATCCGAGCCAAAACTGCGACGCGAGGTGTAGAGCACATCCTCCACGCGCTTGTAGAAGGCGCCCAGCATGAAATAGCCCTGCGGCTGCGCATAATATTCATAATAGGCATCCACGCCATAGGCCCGCTCGGGCTTAATCGCAGGATTGCCGCCGGAAATGCGCTGGTTTGCATCGTCCACCACGACATTGGGGCGCATCTGGTCGTAATCCGCACGTGCTGCGCCGCTGGTGAAGCCAACTCGGAACTTTTGGTCATCGGTCACGTCGAAATTGACATGAAGGCTGGGGAAGGCGAGCGTGCTGCTGCTGTCGGTTTCGACCGTACCGGTTACGCCCGGAATGGTCGCCAGCGACTGCCCTCGGTTTGTGACTTTTTCCACACGGACGCCGCCGATGAAGCTACCCCAGTCAAACTTGCTATTCGCCATCAAATAGCCGGCAAGGATGCGTTCCCGCACATTGTAATGATTGCCGCTCACCGGGGTCGAGGGGAAAAGCTCCGCAGCGCGGTCAGTAGCATCGCGCATTGCGTCTTGGCTGAAATAGCGGAACGAATAGCCAAGCGGAATTTCGCCGCGGAATGGCCGGCTGAGCGAAAAAGCATCATAGCTGGTGGGCATACCGATAGCCGTAAATTGTGCAGCATTAGTGAGGTTGATCTCGCGCTCACGGTTGATCTTAGTGCGCTGATCATACTGGAAACCGGCGCGGATGCGGCCTTCACCGCCGAACAAGTTGATGTCGCGGGCCAGTTCCGCCTTAAAGGTGTAAGCCTTGGTCGGATCAACCGCGATCAGGCGGCGCAGCGACGATAGCGGTTTGGTAAAGCCGTCGATTGCCGTCACCGGCGTACCCGCCTGAAAACGGGTCGGGCTGGCAAGCTGGTTGGTCGTGAACAGCGCGATCCGCTGGAATCGACCATCGGTAAAATCATAAGCGATGGTCGGGCGCAGGTTACGCGTCGATGGGCTGTCCCAACGCGCTTCGCCGACGACCGAACGGTCATCTTTCGAAACTGTATAATTCGCCACCCATTTGAAGCCCCAATCGTCGCCGAGACGATGTTTGCCTTCTGCGGTGTTGGTGAACACAGACTGGCGGAAGGCGCGCAGCGTTGAACGTTGGTTGATGTCGATGCCATAGACCGCACCTAGAAACGGGTTGTTGTTGCACACATCGGCATAGGCACTGGTGGTTGGTGTGCTGGTCGGTGCAGTCGCGCAGGCGGCGGTATTGGCGACAAGATCTCCCTGCCGATCGTCCATATCGAAGATATAATTGTCGCGCGCCTCATCATCAGTGAAGATGGTGTAAAGCGAGCGCAGCGAGATAGTGTTGTCTGCATCCGGGCGGAAATCGACCCGGCCGGAAACCGACCAGTTCTTTCGCGTCAAGCGATAGAGCTTGTTCTCGGTCTCGCGCGCCCAGAAGCGGCTTTCGAAACCGGGGCGGCGATCCTGCGATACCTGCTCCCAGTCGGTTTCGAAATTGTCGGTGATCATGTTGCGCTCATAATAGCTGCCCGAGAGCAGGACGCCGATTTCACCGACATTGGTGTCGAAGACGTTAGAAAGCGTCAGCGAACCTTCATATTCCTCGCGGCTGCCATAATCGACCTTGCCGCCTCCCAGTTTGCCCGACAGGCGGAACCCGTCATAATCGAGCGGCGAGCGGGTGATGATATTGACGTTGCCCGAGATCGTCTCGCCGGGCATGTCCGGCGTCACGGCCTTCGAAACCACAATCTGCGAGGCAAGCGCGCTGGGGATGCTGTCGAAACGCGCATCGCGACCTTCGGGGCTGACGATGTTGATGCCGTCAAATGACAGCGTGGTCCAGTAATTGGGCGCCCCGCGCAGCGAAAGATAACGCGCCTGCCCCTGATCGCGTTCGACCGCCAAGCCGGGAAGACGGCCAGCTGCCTGTGCGATATTCTGGTCAGGAAGGCGCCCGACCGAATCTGACGCAGCCACTGTTACCAGCGAATCCGAATTCTTCTGAATGACAAGCGCGGCTGCCTCTGATTCTGCAATTGGGCGGCTACCGGTGACGACAATGGCATCCTCTTCGATCGGTAATTCCTCACCGCCGGGCGTTTGCGCCATGACCGGAACAGCGACAAATGCTGCCCCACAGAAAAGAAACTGCCGCAACCTTTTAGAAATATTTTCGGCTGACATTAAAAATCCCCTGATCACAACTGATGATCGCGGCTAGCTTGGCCATGTGAATGATTGGGGAATCTTTACTGACGGCTTTGTGTCCGTTTAGTAGTCTAAGAGCATCATCGCGAAGCTATGTGACCACCGGCTCCTTGCTGGCAATT
Organism: Sphingomonadales bacterium; assembly: GCA_021298455.1. GTDB lineage: Bacteria > Pseudomonadota > Alphaproteobacteria > Sphingomonadales > Sphingomonadaceae > Sphingorhabdus_B > Sphingorhabdus_B rara. The sequence continues at coordinate 7,214 of JAJTFR010000068.1, forward strand.
GCATTACCAGCAACAAGTGACGCGTAGACCAAATTTTGTAGTTGGTTGCGGATGCCAGCCGAACATCTAATTTTGCCGCCCGTCCGGCTCACTACCAGCCTATACCGCCTCGCTCTAACAGGCAAAAGAGGTATGTTTTGTGGTTGCCGCAAGCAATGTGAATGGCTCGACCCGGAGCAAGGTCGAGCCAGTGGACAACCCTAATTCAACCCGTTCGTTGGAATAAGAGACGCCATTTTGCCGCGCGGCTGCAAACATAATCCATGTCATATACCTGCCTTGCAGGAGTCACGAATTTGTCATTTACAAGCTGCATTCAGAGGAGGTTATTTAGGGGATAATAACAATGTCCAGACGGAAGATAGTGCTTTTTACAACGCACCAACCCGTGCTCCTAGCAGAATTACAGAGGGAACACCCTGACCTAGCAGTAATGGTTATTGGATCAACGGTTCCTCCTTTAGATCCGTCATCCGCAATCTGCTGCTTCGTAGATTTTGTAATGCACCCGATTTCGGGAATTGAAATGTGCCGCCGGCTTCGCAAAGAACTGGCGACACACGAAGCCAATATAACGATGGTGTTCGAAGAATTGGATTCCGATCTGGTTTCTCGCGCTCTGAAAGCAGGAGCCGACGACTATACGATCGGAACACTGGCACTTAGTGATGTCGTCAGCCGGCTTGATATCAAGTCGATCCCGACAACCTGGCTGAATGCTACGATCGAGCTTGGCGAATTGAGAATCGAGCCACTCTCGCGCAGGGTCAGATATCGAGGTCAAAGGGTGGATTTGGCACCCAACGAATTCAATTTACTTCTTCATCTCGCGCATCAGCCGGACCGCGTCTTCGCACGTGACGACATCATTAAACTAATCGGCAAACCATCCGAGGAAATAGACGATCGCACAGTTGATGTCTGGATCGGCCGACTCAGGAAGGCATTCAAACTGGCCGGGGCCCCAGACATTATTCGAACGGTTCGCTCCATGGGATATATGCTCGAGATCAGCGCTGTCAGTCTAACGCTAACTGGTCTCCACTGAACAAGTGCAGGGCAAGTGGCCGCTGCGCCTCAGGCAGCGAGAGAATGCCACTCAGCCAAGGCGGCTGAGCGATGGAGCTTGTAGGTCTTTCGGTCAACGAGGTGGCGGTCTGAGGCGAAGTGGTTGTGCAGTGAGGCGTGGACGGAGGCGAACTTCTGTAGCGACTTCATCTGCCAAAATCTGAGCATCGCACGCTCTCGTCGCTTGAAGGGGAGGTGGCTGTTTTCAACCCTGTTGTTGGCCCAGCGGCCGATCTCCTGCTTCTCCCGATTGCCCAACTCGTCCATCGC
>JAJTFR010000069.1:0-12589 GCA_021298455.1 Sphingomonadales bacterium
ACCAGCTCCACCTCGGCACGCAGATCGTCCGCTCCATCGGCATTATGGCCATGAATTTCTACGATCTGTGCCATACTGGTTCGGCCGGTTCGCAACGTGCGCGCCATAACCTCGATCATCTCGTCGGGCTTGATCGGCGCAAACCAAGTGACTGTCGCCTTCTTCACATGAAATTCGAGCGGTTCTTCACGGTTCACCAGCCTGATCCCGACCGCACGCCAATATTCTGTGATCGCGACATCGGCATAATCGAGATAGCGGGCATTAAAGACCACACCTTGCGCATCAGTTTCGGACCAGCGAACGCGGAAGGGATAGTGGAAGGCAAAATCTTTCTTAGACATGCAATTTCGATGGCGGATTGAAACCGGTTTCGCAAGTGGCCGATTGCGCAAGAAGATTGCCGCGAGCGTCGACCAGCGTTAGCGTGGCTAAATGAAGACATGTTTTGCGCTCACAATCACGCTGCTAATTTCCACCCCCGCTGCCGCCTATGCGCCCCCGCCGCCATCGATTTCGCGTGTGGACGAATTGGCAGCGCAGCAGGCCAAGGGCCTCAGCAGTGAGGAGATTGTCCGCCAATATCTCGCGCGGATCGCCGCGATCGATGATGCAGGCCCACAGCTGAACGCGGTGATTGCAACTTTCCCCGATGCAATCGAACAAGCGCGCAGGCTTGATGCGGAACGCAAGGCTGGCAAGATACGCGGGCCACTGCACGGCATTCCGGTTCTGGTGAAGGACAATATCGAGGTTGCCGGTCCTATCGCAACGACCGCCGGGTCGCTGGCGCTGAAAGACAATATTACCGGGCGCGATGCCCCGATCATCGCGCGGTTACGCGCGGCGGGCGCAATCATCCTTGGCAAGACCAATTTAAGCGAATGGGCCAATATCCGCTCCGGCGATTCCACCAGCGGCTGGAGCGCGGTAGGCGGGCTTACCCGCAACCCGCATATGCTCGACCGCAATACCTGCGGCTCATCCTCGGGCAGCGGCTCGGCGGCGGCGGCCGACCTTGCCGCTTTGACCATCGGAACCGAAACCGATGGCTCAATCGTCTGTCCAGCCTCGATCAACGGCGTTGTCGGATTCAAGCCCACTCTAGGCCTTGTCAGCCGCAGCCTGATCATTCCGATCAGTCACAGCCAGGACACTGCCGGACCAATGACGCGCAGTGTGCGCGACGCGGCCCTGATGCTGACAGCCCTAGCAGGCAGCGACCCAGCCGATCCGGCAACCGAAGGAGCCGACAGGCACAAGACCGATTATGCCGCGCGCCTGGCTGAAGCTTGCAGGCACAGAGATTGTCGACATCGCCGACAGCCGCAAGGGGCTCGAGGGGTTGGGCGAGGCCGAGTTCGAGATATTGATGACCGAGTTCAAGGCAGGCCTTAACGCCTATCTCGCCAAAGCCGCCCCCGCGGTCAAAACACGCACGCTCGAAGAGATAATCGCGTTCAACAAGGCAAGCCCGGCCGAATTGCGTTGGTTCGGCCAGGATCTGTTCGACCTTGCCCAGTCAAAGGGTGGACTTGATGATTCCAAATATGTCGAGGCGTCGGCCAGGGCGAAACGGCTCGCCGGACCGGAAGGCATCGACCGTTTGCTGCGCGACAATAAGGTCGACCTGCTCGTCGCGCCGACTACTGGTGTGGCATGGAAAAGCGACCTTGTGAATGGCGACCAATATGCAGGACCAAGCGCCAGCCAGCTTCCCGCTGTTGCCGGCTATCCGCATCTGACCGTGCCGATGGGCCAGATAGAGGGGCTGCCGCTAGGCATCAGTTTTATCGGCACCGCTTGGGACGATGAGAAGATATTGCGCGCAGGCTATGCATTTGAACGGGTCGCACCGTCCGCCCCGCAGCCGAAATTTGCAGCGTCGATCGAAGCGACGGTCAGCCAGTAGGCGTCAGCGTTCGAGCAGCGCACTCGGAACATGGATGGTGCGGATCGCGAGCCGCACCTCGAGCATGAACAGCACCAGCGCGGCAAGCAGCAGCAGCATTGCGACGATGAAGCTCGCAGCGACCGGTGTCCACAAGGCCTGTTGCCCCGAACCCATCAGGATCAGCATCGCAACCATCAGGCAGACGACGATACCGCAGGCAACGCACAGCGCGATCGACCAGTTGATAATGTCAACGTTGAGCAGGCTTCCCATCGCCACCAGCAGAAATACCGGTGCAAGCGCGATCTGGATGGTCTGCGTGAGTTGCTCCACCTGTTCAGATTGCCTTTGACTGGGTCGGTACATTGACCCCCATCGACTGAAGATACCGCTTAATGTTGCGCGCGGCTTGGCGGAGGCGGTGTTCATTTTCGACCATGGCGATGCGGACATAGCCCTCGCCATCCTCGCCATAGCCGACGCCCGGAGCGACTGCGACTTTTGCCTCGGTCAGCAACTGCTTTGAAAATTCAAGGCTGCCCAGATGGGCGAGCGCGGGGGGCAAAGGCGCCCAGGCAAACATCGACGCACGCGGCGCGGGAATATCCCAGCCGGCACGGGCAAAGGATTCGACCAAAATGTCGCGGCGCTTGTGATAAAGCTGTCGGTTCTGTTCGACGATATCCTGCGGCCCGTTGAGTGCCGCGCAGGCTGCTGCCTGGATCGGGGTGAAGGCTCCATAATCAAGATAGCTTTTCACGCGCGTCATCGCGGCGATTAACTGCTTGTTGCCCACGGCAAAGCCGATCCGCCACCCTGCCATCGAATAGGTTTTCGATAGTGAGGTGAATTCTATCGCGACGTCCTTCGCGCCCTTTACTTGCAGGATCGAAGGGGTGGGGTTGCCGTCAAAATAAAGTTCTGAATAGGCAAGATCCGACAGGATCCAGACCTTATTCTCCTTCGCCCAGGCAACCAGCCGTTCGTAAAAGGCTAGATCAACCGTTTCTGCCGTCGGGTTTGACGGATAGTTGACCACAAGGATCGACGGACGCGGCACCGTAAAGACCATGGCGCGGTCCAATGCACGAAAGTAATTCTCGTCGGGGGTCGTCGGCACCGAACGAATCGTTGCCCCTGCGATGATGAAGCCGAAAGTGTGGATCGGATAGCTTGGATTGGGGGCCAGCACGACGTCGCCTGGTGCGGTAATCGCGGTGGCAAGGCTGGCCAGCCCCTCCTTTGACCCCATCGTCACAACGACTTCGGTTTCAGGATCGATATCGACGCCAAAACGGCGGCCATAATAATTGGCCTGTGCCCGGCGCAAACCCGGAATACCCTTTGATGCCGAATAGCCATGGGCATCAGGCTTTTGCGCAACCTCGACCAGTTTTTCGATCACATGCGGCGGCGGCGGCAAATCAGGATTGCCCATGCCAAGGTCGATAATGTCCTCTCCCGCCGCGCGGGCCGCCGCACGCATCGCATTCACTTCTGCGATCACATAGGGCGGCAAGCGCTTCATGCGGTAGAATTCTTCGGACATTATCTCTGCTTTCAAACCTTTATGGACTTGGTAATCGCCAGACTTACTGCGCGGCAGGTGCAGGAGCCGCCTGCTTGGCCTTGCGGAGCGATCCCACAACAATCGCGCCAAGATCGGTTTCGTTAGCCGTCACCACGCGGCAAGGCTCCTTGAAACGCGGACCTTCGCAAATCTCCCATGCCTCGCCCGGAAACACGGCGATGCTACCTATCGGATATTCCAGTTCCATCTGCGTGCGCAGCTTGGAAAGCTCGATATAGTCGCCGGTAAATTTCTGACCGTTGTAAAGTACGATAACGCCCTTGCGTGCGAGCACTTTCTCTGACTGTGCGTTGACCGCCGCTGGCATGACGGCGAGCGACAGGCCCACAGCGACGGCTGCTCCGGCAGCGATTTGCAAAATGGTCTTTTTCATAACTGCTCCCTTGAACTGGATGCGTCCCCCTGCGAAACTGGTGACAGCAAAAGCGTTCCGCAGCAAGATCGAACCTGCAATAGCCCTTGGTTGGATAAGGCCTTTATCGCGGACGATTACCCTTCGTCTTGTGTTTTACGCCATGCTTTGACGGGGCCGGTCTTGCCTTATGGGACGATCGTTTTGGATCGCCGCCTTCGCCGCGCGGGGCGCCATAAGGCTTAGGACTATGCCGCGGCTGACCCGCATTGGGTGCGCCCTTACCCTTACGACGCGGTTCGCGCGACATAGCTTCGGGCGGCCCGTCGGCCATCATGATTTCAACGTCATTATCTTCGTCATGGCCGGGCCGTGCAACGGCCTTGGCAAAGCGCGCAGCTGCAGCAGCGGCGATGCCGACATGGGTTTCGTCTGGCGAAATGCGGATTGCGCCGATATCATTTTTGGTCACCCCGCCCCTGCGGCAGAGCAACGGCAAGATCCATTTGGGATCTGCATTATTGCGCCTGCCGATATTCATGCGGAACCAGACCGAATCGTCGAAACCGGCGCGATGATTGTCGCGCGGCCGTTCGCGATCACCGTCGTCAAGCATATCGGCCGCAACCGGCATTTTCGACCGATGCATCCGGACGAGCATTGCCGCAATTTCCTCGGGACTGCGTTCGGCGAGCAATTTCGCGCCTAACGCCTGATCATCCTCATCGATTTCGACCGGCGCGAGTAGCGCCTCCATCAACCGCTCCTGATCTTTTGCCTGTATGTCGGCGACGGTCGGCGGCTTCATCCACTCGGCCTCGATCCGCGCACCGCGCAGCATTGATTCGACCCGCTTGCGCCGCTGGTAAGGCACGATCAAAACCGCCGTTCCCTTTTTCCCCGCACGCCCGGTCCGTCCCGAACGGTGCTGCAGGCCTTCGGCATCGCGCGGCAGTTCGACATGGATGACAAGGCTGAGGTTCGGCAAATCAATCCCGCGCGCAGCAACGTCGGTTGCAACGCAAACCCGTGCCCGCCGATCGCGCAACGCTTGCAGCGCATGGTTGCGCTCGCTCTGGCTATGTTCACCGGACAGCGCGACGACACTGAAGCCGCGCTCGGTCAAGTTGGCGTGCAGGTGACGCACATTCTCACGCGTTGCACAGAACAGGATTGCGGTTTCAGCCTCGTGCAAGCGCAGCAGGTTGACGACAGCATTTTCGATGTCCGGCGGGGCGACGGTAACGACCTGATAACTGATATCACCATGGCCGCGATCCTCACCAACAGTCGAGATCCGCAAGGCATCATGCTGATAGCGTTTAGCGAGCGCGACAATCGGTTTCGGCATCGTTGCCGAAAACAACAAGGTACGCCGGCCATCCGGCGTAGCATTCAGAATTTCTTCCAGCTCTTCGCGAAAGCCCATGTCGAGCATCTCATCGGCTTCATCGAGCACCGCGACCTTGAGCGCCGAAAGATCGAGCGCGCCGCGTTCGAGATGGTCGCGCAGTCGGCCCGGCGTTCCGACCACAATCTGCGCGCCCTGATTAAGGTTGCGCCGCTCCTTGGATGCATCCATCCCGCCCACGCAGGTTGCGATGCGCACGCCCGCCTTGCCATAAAGCCACATCAGTTCACGGCTGACTTGCAGTGCGAGTTCGCGGGTGGGCGCAATAATCAGTGCCGCAGGTTCCCGCGCGAGACTGATCATCCCTCCATCAAGGATCTGTGGCGCCATGGCGAGGCCAAATGCAACGGTCTTTCCCGAGCCGGTTTGCGCCGAAACGATGAGGTCGCGGCCTTCGGCTTCAGTCGCCAGAACAGCTGATTGGACGGGAGTAAGTGTGGTATAGCCGCGCGCGGCAAGCGCTTCGTCGAGAAGCGCGGGAAGATTTTCAAATGTCATTGGGGTTCCAGTGTTAAGAACGCCCCATGCGCCCTTCGCAGCGAAATGTCCATGCTGCGCTGCACAAGCCCGGCATTGAAAGAACATGCTTCGATAAACCCCGCCCTTGAGGTATGCATTGGGGATGGCCGATTCACCGAAGTTCCCGCCGCGGCAGGACGCGATAAGGTAAATCCCAAGGATCGACGCTTCGCCGGTGAGCAATGGGAGCATCCGGTCTTTGATCTCATGCGCCAAAGCTATCAGATGATGTCGGAATACATGATTGGTGCTGCCCGAAAGATGGAGCATCTGTCCGCTACCGATAGAGCAAAACTGGAATTTGCAGTGCGCACGCTTGTCGAAACGATGAGCCCCGCCAATTCGCCCCTGACCACCCCGGTCGCACTGGAAAAGGCCATCGAGACAAAAGGGCAAAGTCTAGTCACAGGGGTTAGCCATCTGCTTCGTGATATGCAGCGCGGGCAATTGACCCATACCGATCCGGATGCATTTGAGCTGGGCCGCAACATTGCCTGCACGCCGGGCAAGGTCGTGCACCAGACGCCGCTATACCAACTCATCCAATACACCCCGTCAACCGACGCAGTGTTCGAAACACCACTGGTCATCTTCCCGCCGTGGATCAACCGTTTTTATATCCTCGATCTCACCGCCGAAAAAAGCTTCATCAAATGGTGCGTTGACGCAGGAATTACGGTGTTTGTCGTCTCGTGGAAATCGGCGGACGGCAGCATGCGTGATGTCGTTTGGGATGATTATATCGCATCGCAGATCGATGCGATCGACACGATATGCACGGCCCTGAAAGTGCCCGATGTCCATACAATCGGCTATTGCGTTGCCGGCACCACGCTCGCCGCAACGCTAGCTATCCTTGCCGCAAAGGGGGAGGCCGCAAAGGTGCGGAGCGCGACCTTCTTTACGGCGCAGGTCGATTTCAGTCGTGGCGGCGAATTGCTGAACTTCATTGACGAACAGCAATTGAAGATGATCGAAGCGCTGGCAAGCCCTCAAGGCTATCTCGACGGCCGTTTCCTCGCTCTCACCTTCAACCTTTTGCGTGGCAATGATCTGATCTGGTCGACGGTGAATAAGCATTATCTGCTGGGTGAGGAATATCCGGCGTTCGATCTGCTCCATTGGAACGGAGACGTTACGAACCTGCCCGCCAAATGGCACAAGGATTATCTGTGCGACCTTTATCGTGACAACAAGCTGGTTGTCGGCACTTGGCACGCCACTCGACCTTCGCAAGGTCAAAACCCCATCCTATGTGCAGGCCGGACGCGAAGATCATATCGCCCCTGCCGCAAGCGTGTGGAACTTGCGCAATCATTTTTCTGGCCCATTGAAATTCCTGCTGGCCGGCAGCGGCCATATCGCAGGCGTTGTGAACCCGCCGGCGCAGGGCAAATATCAATATTGGACCAATGACGATCCCAAGGTCGACAGCCTTGGCGCCTTTATCGAAGGTGCGACCGAGACCAAGGGGAGTTGGTGGCCTGACTGGCTGCAATGGCTATCGACGCAAAGCCCCAAAAAGGTTCCCGCCACGGGCGCCCGTATTCCTGGCAAGGGCGCCCTAAAGGCAATCGAGGATGCACCCGGTACCTATGTGAAGAGCCGCTGATTCGGCAAGCGTATGGCGAGGAATGTTACTGCCGCGACAACATAACAGGCGATCGCGCTGATCTGAAACAGCGTATAGCTGCCCGTCCAATCATGCACCTTGCCGAAGAGCAGCACACCGGTCAGCGTGCCCATCCATCCAGCAACCTGAATCCATCCATAAATCGATCCATAGCGTTCAAGGCCGAACCGCCGCGCGACGAAAAAGCCTAGAAGATCAATCTCTGCTCCCTGTTGCACGCCGATGGCCGCCACTGCCAGCAGTGCCGCTGCATAATGGTTCTGGGTTTGCCAGAGCAGGGTGCAACCAATTGCCGGAACTAGCGTGAAGACAAAGGCAATTCGCTGCGGATGGGTTTTATCAAGCAGCCAGCCGCACAATAGCCGCCCAAAAAACTGCCCCATTGCATAAGCAGAAATGCCGATCGCCGCCTGTGCCGACGTCAAACCCTCCTCCAAGAGCATCGGCGCCATCTGACTGAGCATGCCCGACGAGGGCAGGTTGATTCCGACATAAGCAAGGCAAAGCAACCAGAAAGCGGGCTGCCTCTGAAACCCGGCAGCACCGAAACCCGGCAGTGAAGGCGCAAGGCTCACCAACGGTCGGGGCACGTCGGCAACTAGGAACAATATCGCCGGCAATCCGACCAGCAACGCCAACCCACCAAGCGCGAGATAACCGCTACGCCACCCATGGTTGCTGATCAGCCATTCGATCAATGGCGGCGATAAAACTGCGGCCACAGAAACCCCGGTTGCTGCAAGCGCAAGTGCCATGCCGCGGTTTCGGTCAAACCAACCATTGACGGCTCGAGTGTAAGAGATCGACGTAGTTGCAACGCCAAGAAACCCCGTAACGAATACCATCGTTCCAAAGATCGACGGGATTAGGGGGGTAAAGCCAAGAATCAGATAGAGCGCGGCGATGGCGACCATGCCGGCTGCCCAGACTTGACGAAAACCATATCTGTCCATCGCCCATCCAGCGAGTGGCGCGGCAAGCGAACCCAGCCCGACCAGCGCCTGCATCTGAGAAAATTGCCCCAGCGTCCAACCGGTTTCCTTTTGCAAAGGCGAGATAAAAAGGCTGAACACGAAATAGAGCAGATTGACGCCTGTTCCGGCTGCCAAAGCAGCGCCAAGCACAGTTCGCCAGCCACGCTGCCACTCACCCATCAACGCCCTCTCCCCTTGGCAATTTCAGGCAACACAATGTTGCCAAATAGGCGGCAGGTCAATTGACGTTTACGTAAACGTACAGTAAACCGTCGGGCAGTCGGAAATGGTGCGTGAGTCGCTTGCAGATCAGGCGAAACCGCATCTCATCACTGCATTTCGAGGAGAGCTGTCATGGATATGGAATTCAATGCCGAAGACCTTGCGTTTCGCGACGAGGTCCGCGCCTTCATTGCCGAAAACTACCCGGCCGACCTGCGCGGTAAGCAGGATGAAGGCGATGAACTGAGCAAGGAGGATTTCCTCGCCTGGCACCGCATCCTTCATAAAAAGGGCTGGGTCGCTCCAGCATGGCCCGTTGAATATGGCGGCACCGGATGGACCGCAACGCAGCGCTATATCTGGTCAGAAGAAACCGCACGCGCCGATTGCATCCGACTGATGCCGTTTGGCCTGGCGATGGTTGGCCCTGTGATCTACACATTTGGTACACCCGAACAGAAAGCCAAATTCCTGCCTGGTATCCTTTCGGGCGACGATTGGTGGTGTCAGGGCTATTCGGAGCCGGGTTCAGGTTCCGACCTTGCATCCTTGCGTACCTCTGCTGTGCGCGATGGCGATCATTATGTCGTGAACGGCCAGAAAACCTGGACGACGATGGCACAGCACGCCGATTGGGGCTTCTTCCTCGTTCGCACCGACAAGGATGCGAAGCAGCAGGAAGGTATCAGCTTCCTATTGATCGACATGAAAACGCCCGGGATCACCGTGCGCCCGATCATCACCCTTGGCGGCGAGCATGAAGTCAACGAAGTTTGGCTCGAAAATGTCCGCGTACCGGTCGAAAACCGCGTCTATGAAGAAAATAAGGGCTGGACCTGCGCCAAGTTCCTGCTCGCGCATGAACGCACCGGTATTGCCGGCGTTGCCTCGTCAAAGCGCGGCGTCGAGCGGATCAAGGAAATCGCCCGTTCGGAACAGGATGGCGACCGTCCGCTGATCGCGAACCCGTTCTTCAAGCGAAAGATTGCAGAACTGCAGACCGATCTGACCGCACTCGAATTCACCGAATTGCGGAGTCTTGCTGGTGAAGCGGCAGGTCGCGGCCCCGGGCCGGAATCGAGCCTTCTCAAGATCAAGGGCTCCGAAATCCAGCAGAGAATCACCGAACTCGCCTTGGAAGCTGTTGGCCATTATGGCGCGCCCTATTTCCGGGGCTTCGGCGAAGGTGACAATGAGCATCCGATCGGTCCCGATTACGCCCACCGCGCTGCACCGACCTATTTCAACGCGCGCAAGACGACGATCTATGGCGGCTCGAACGAGATCCAGCGCAACATCATCGCGAAGATGGTGCTCGGGCTTTGAGCGATACCCTCCCCTCCCGCCTGCGGGAGGGGCCCCGGGAGGGCCTGTGAAGGCGCAAAGCTCGCTTTGCTCGCCCCCTCCCCTAACCCCTCCCGCTAGCGGGAGGGGAAACTTACGGAGAGAGAGACAACATGGATTTCACCTACACCGAAACGCAAACGATGATCCGCGACACGCTGTCGCGTTTCCTAAGCGACAGCTATGATTTCGACAGCCGTCAGAAAATGATCGGCAGCGAAGCTGGCCGCGATCCTGGCATTTGGCGTGCGCTGGCTACCGAACTCGGCATGCTAAGCGCGCCCTTCGCTGAAGCCCATGGCGGCCTCGGCGGAAGCCACATCGAAAATGCTCTGATCATGGAAGAATTGGGCAAGGTCATCGCAATCGAACCTTATCTGCAAACTGTAGTGATCGGCGGCGGTGCTTTGAAGGCAGTCGGCGGCGCGGTAGCCGATGCAGTAATCCCGGGCATTATTGGCGGCGATACCATCATCGCTTTTGCCTATGCGGAACCGCAGGGCCGTTATGACCTTGCGAATATCCGCACGACAGCAAAGGCCGATGGCAGCGGTTATGTGCTCAGCGGTCATAAGGGCGTGGTTTATTGCGCACCTTGGGCGACGCACCTTCTTGTTACCGCACGCACCGGCGGCGGCCAGCGCGAACGTCAAGGCGTCGAACTGTTCCTGATCGATGCCAATTTGCCTGGCATCGTCCGGCGTGATTATCCAACGGTTGATGGCAACCGCGCTTCCGAAATCTATTTCGAAAACGTCGCGATCCCGGGCGATGCCCTGCTGCCTGGCGGGATCGACCTCATTGAAAAGATCGTCGATGAAGCGACCGTCGCGGTTTGCGCCGAAGCAACGGGCGTGATGGCTAAGCTGCATGAAGGCACGCTCGACTATTCGAAGCAACGCCAGCAATTTGGCCAGCCCATCGCCCGTTTCCAGGTGCTACAGCACCGGATGGTCGATATCTTCATGGAAGTCGAGCAGGCGAAGTCGATGACGACCTATGCGATGCTGCATCTCGATAAACCGGCGGCAGAACGCATGGCGGCGGTCAGCCAGGCGAAGGCAAAAGTTTCGCGTGGCGCGAAATTTGCCGGGCAGAATGCCGTCCAGACGCATGGCGGCATCGGGATTACGCAGGAACTGGCGATCGGCCATTATTTCAAACGGGCAACAATGATCGAAGGCCAGTTTGGCAGTGCCGATTTCCATTATGACCGCTTTGAACGGCTCGCGATTGACTAATCCGCGTGATTGAAAGCGTTACCTATCGCGCGCCCCGGAGCGACGAGGCAGAGATCCTCGCCGCGCTGGGGCGCGACAGTTTTCGAGAGGCATTCGGCCATCTCTACCGGCCGGAAGATCTGGCGTTATTCGAGGCGCAGACCTATGCGCCCGAAATCGTGGCGGCCGAAATGGCCAGTCCGCAGCGCCGCTATCGCGTTGCGCAAGATGGCGACCATATGATCGGCTATTGCAAGATCGGCTTTGACAAATCGCTCGATTATGATGCGGGCGATCGCAAAATCGTCGAACTGAAACAGCTCTATATCATGGCCAGTCACCATGGCACCGGCGTCGCACAGGCATTGACCGACTGGGCCGTGGAAGAGGCAAATGCAGTCGGCGCCAATGCACTTTTGCTGAGCGTATATAGCGACAATCCGCGCGGACAGCGTTTCTACCATAAGAACGGCTTCGCCCATGTGGGCGATACCTATTTCATTGTTGGTACGCATCGCGACGACGAATATCTCTATCTGAAATCGCTTACGCCCTGATTTAACGCGCTTAAATTTCATTGTGCAGCGCACAATAATAATTGACTTTGTTGCGCCGCAGCATTATTGTGCACTGCAGCAAAGACGAAAGGCGCATGCATCATGGCAAGCAAGGCTGAAACCACTGCACCCAAGCCCCGCAAGATTGCGGCGCCTCAGGCGCGTGTTTCAAAGCCCGCCGCCCCCAAGGCGGAAAAGCTGGTCTCCCGCATCGTTTCCGTCGAAGGGAAACCCCTCTCCGAAGGAGTGAAGAAAATGACCGAGACCGTAGAAAAAACTGCGAAAGAAGCTCAGGCCAAGGCCGCTGATTTCCTCTCCGATATCCGTGAAAAGGCAACCGAAGCCACCGAAAAAGGCCAGAAGTTCGCAGCAGAAGCCGTTGAATTCAACAAGGCAAACATCGAAGCCTTGGTGGAAGCCGGCAAGATCGCTGCCAAGGGCGCGCAGGATATGGGTAAAACCAATATCGAATATGCGAAAAAGAATTTCGAAGAGCTTCAGGTAGCCGTAAAGGAAGTCACCTCAATCAAGAATCCGACCGACTTTGTGAAGCTGCAGGGCGAATGGATGCGCAAGGGCTTTGACACTGCGGTTGCGCAAGGTTCGAAAAATACCGAAGCCTTTGTGAAGCTTGCCAACGACATGTTCCAGCCGATCTCGAACCGTTTCGCGGTCGCTGCCGACTTCTTCAAAAAGGCTGCCTAAGCCTTTTATAAGGATTGCGCCGGTGCGTTAGAGCACCTGCCCCCTCTCTCCTCTCCTCCCATGGAGGCAGGAAGCCAGACGAGCCGGCGCATGAATAAGAAGCCGTCCTTCCCAAGCGGAAGGGCGGCTTTTTTCATAGCAACTTTCCGCCGGAGGCGGTTTGGCAT
>JAJTFR010000069.1:12642-21144 GCA_021298455.1 Sphingomonadales bacterium
CAAATGCGGTTCTTTACGGGTTTACCACTATCTACCCTTGCACAGCCCATCCGGCTTATTCTATTTTATAGAAATGTTGATGACACAAAGCCTCACGCCCATCCATGCCGGCCCCGCCGGTGATGACGACCGCAATGGTCGCCCCGGCGTCGGGTTGGCCACACGCACCCGCCCCAAAACCAAGAAGCCCAGTCAATACAAGGTGCTGCTCTTGAACGACGACTATACCCCGATGGAATTTGTCGTCCACGTGCTCAAGGCGTTTTTCCAGATGGATACCGAACAGGCAACGCGAGTGATGTTGCACGTCCATCAAAAGGGTGTCGGGATCTGCGGGATTTTTACCTATGAGGTCGCCGAAACCAAGGTGAACCAGGTGCTCGACTTTGCAAAAAAGAACCAGCACCCGCTGCAATGCACGCTCGAAAAGGCGTAATTCTGCAGTTTCGGACCCGGCCGACGCCCTAAGGTTTGGCAGGCACCAGTTCCCCAAACACCGGCTTTCCGTCCTTCACCGTTGCCACCACCTTGATCTTGTAAATCTCGGCTGGATCGGTTGTCAGGGGATTGCCGTCTAGCAATACTAGGTCAGCGCGCTTGCCGGGCTCGATGCTACCTTTGCTGCTATCCTCGCCAATTTGCCATGCGGCATTGATCGTTACTTGTTGCAGGGCGCGATAGGGCGATACCCGCTCCATCGGCCCCAATATATCACCAGATTGCGTGCGGCGATTCACCGAAGACCATACCAGCCGAAGTATATCGGGCGGCACCACCGGCGAATCATTATGCGCCGTCGGGCGAAGCCCAAGCGCCCAGGCGGTGGCCTGAGGCGAAATGAAATCCGCCCGTTTTGCACCAAGGGCCACTTCACGGTGCCAATCGCCCCAATAGAATGTGTGGTTCGCAAAGAAGCTCGGCTGGATATCCAGCACCTTCATCGCCTCCAACTGGTCACGCTGCACCACTTGGTTATGGATCGCGATGGTACGCCGGCCCGATAGGCCGTTGGCGCGCACACCGTCGATCAGCGCCTGCGCTGCAGCATCGCCATTGACATGGACGAACACTTGCCAGCCATTTTTCGCGGCATCGGCAAGCTTTGCGTTGAACAGCGACAGGTCTATCGCCGGATAACCGGCATAGCCTTCTTTCTGGCCATGTGGTGGAACCGGCACAGCATCCTTCAACCAGGCTGTGCGCCCCTGCGGCGATCCATCGAGCGTCAGCTTTACCCCTCCAATGCGGACATTGCCGACGTAGCCCTTGCCGATCCGTGCACGCACAGCCTCGGGCCAATCCCGCTCAAACGAGGTCAGAGCAACAATATCAATCGGCAGCACACCGCGCTTTGCCGCCTCTTCATAGGCAGGCCAGCTTTCGGGCATGATCCGCCCATCCTGCCCAGTCGTAATCCCGTTGGCCGCATAGATTTTCGCACCAGCCACAAGCGGCGCAATGTTTGCCTCAATGCTGGATGGCGCAAGTATCTTCATCAGCGGATACATTGCCGTTTCCTCGATAACGCCGTTGGGGGTCTTTCCGTCTGCCTCCCGCCGGATTACCCCGCCTGCCGGATCAGGCGTATCCGGCCCGAACCCAACCATTTTCAGCATGGCGGAATTCATCGAAGCAAAATGGCCGCTGACATGGATGACAAGGATGGGCAATGTTGAGGACACTGCGTCCAGATCATGACGCGTGGGGTGCCTCCGTTCGGCCAACTGCGAATCATCATAACCATTGCCGATGATCAACGGCATGGCGGCGGGCCGCGGATAGTCGCGCAGCACTTCCTGCAATTGCGCGATGCTGGCAACCTCGCCGACCGGCGGCGGTTGCAGAGGCGCCATGGCAGCATTTTGTCCA
The DNA here is from genome assembly GCA_021298455.1 of Sphingomonadales bacterium. GTDB lineage: Bacteria > Pseudomonadota > Alphaproteobacteria > Sphingomonadales > Sphingomonadaceae > Sphingorhabdus_B > Sphingorhabdus_B rara. The sequence continues at coordinate 14,512 of JAJTFR010000069.1, forward strand.
ACAAAACCAATATGGCCATGCGCATCGATAAATCCGGGCAATAAGGTGCGGCCCTTGAGATCAACCGATTCCGCCTTGCCTCGCGCGGCCTTTTTGACCTCTGCAAGGCTGCCGGTGACCACGATCTTGCCATCGCGGACCAGCACTGCTTCCACGCTCGCCGGCTGGTCGCCCGCCATCGTCACGATCGGTCCACCACTAATGATCATGCCACCATCCGACGGCGGCGGAGCGGCAGCTAACAAAACAGGCGCAAGAAGCAGCAGATAGTGGCGACGCGATTTCATGTTTCTCTCCCCGAACTTAGCATCGCTATCATTTGCAAATTAGGCGCTGGCAAGCGATTAAGTGGGTAAGGGAGAATAGGGTTTCATGACAGCAGCTTTGATCATCGGTGCAGGCGACGCCACCGGCGGGGCGATAGCACGCGCCTTTGCAGCGGAGGGTTACACCGCCTGCGTCAACCGCCGACCCCGCCATGCCGACAAGTTGGAGGCGCTGGCGGCATCGATCCGCGATAGCGGACATGAGGCGAAGGCTTTCCCGGCCGACGCACGCGATGAGGATGCAATGATCACATTGGTCGAAACAGTAGAACGCGAAGCCGGGCCGATCGATGTTGCCGTGTTCAACATCGGCGCCAATGTGCGCTTTGCCGTTACAGATACCAGTGCGCAGGTGTATCGCAAGGTCTGGGAAATGGCGGCCTTTGCCGGTTTCCTGATGGGCCGCGAAGTGGCGAAGCGCATGGCGGAGCGGCAGCGCGGGACCATCATCTTCACAGGCGCGACCGCCAGCCTGCGAGGCGGAGACGGTTTCTCGGCCTTCTCTGGTGCGAAAGCGGCGCTACGGATGCTGGCACAATCCATGGCGCGCGAATTGGGACCACAAGGCATCCATGTCGCCCATGTCGTGATTGACGGCGGGATCGACACGGAGTTTGTCCGCGGGTTACGCTCCGATTTCGAGGAGGCAAAGGCCCACGACCTTGTGCTATCCCCCGATGCGATAGCCGCGCAATATGTGATGCTGCACAAACAACATCGTAGCGCATGGACGCATGAACTCGACCTGCGCCCTTGGGGAGAGAAATTCTGATGACAAAAACCTTTGAATTCCTGTTCGATTTCGGCGGACCAAATAGCTATCTTGCCCATAAGGTGCTGCCTGAATTCTGCGCTGGGCATGGCGCTGAGGCCATCTATGTGCCCGTGCTTCTGGGCGGACTGTTCAAGATCACCAACAATCAGGCCCCGCTTATTCGTTATGCCGAAACCCCGGCAAAGCGCAATTACGAGATGCTCGAGTTTGATCGTTTTGTAAAAGCACACAAAATCCCGTTCACAATGAACGCCCACTTCCCCATCAACTCCCTGCACCTGATGCGCGGTGCGGTCGCGGCCCGGCATCTGGGCTGCTTCATGCCCTATGTGGAGGCTGTAATGGCTGCCATGTGGGAGAAAGGAGCGAACATGGGCGATGCGGACATCGTGCGCGCGACCTTAGACGAAGCCGGGCTAGACAGCGCGGCGATTCTGCTCAAGGCCGACGACGCGGAAGTCAAGGCGGAGCTCGTCGCGAACACAGAAAAGGCAGCAGAGCGCGGGGCCTTTGGCGTACCGACATTCTTTGTCGGCGACGAAATTTTCTGGGGCAAGGAGAGATTGAGCCAAGTAGCCGACGCTTTGGTCGGCTAACCGACCGGGATCCTCCGCTCACTCTACGATCCGGAATTCCGCTTTGCGCGTAAACCGGCGATCGCTGCCGTCGGGGACGGGGGGAAAGCCGGCCAAACGAATGGCGCTTTGGCAAGCAGCACGGTCGAGATCAACGTGGCCGCTGCTGCTCGTGATAGCGCAGGATTTCGGTCTACCGTCCGCTCCGACAGTTAGCGCAAGGACAACCGTTCCCTGACGCCCTTCGCGCAAGGCCCAGACAGGATAATCAACCGTGATTAATTCTACGGCAGGAGCGGCCTCAGCCCCGTCGACTGCTACGGCATTGTAAGGCGTGACGACTTGAAGGGCCGCGCATAATCCATACAGAAAACACGGTTTCATGGCGTCGATTCCTGCTCCTGCATTAGTCTGGCTTGCCTCCGCACACAATGCCGCTAAATACGAGCGATGGATAAAATCATCATTCGCGGCGGCAATCAACTCAAAGGCAAAATCCCGATTTCAGGCGCAAAAAACAGTGCTTTGACACTGCTTCCCTGTGCGCTGCTGACCGACGAGCCGCTGACGTTGCGCAACCTTCCCCGACTTGCCGATATTGATGGCTTTCAGCATCTGCTGAACCAATTTGGTATTTCTACCACCATAGCCGGATCGCGCCCCGAGGATTTCGGGCGGGTCATGACGCTGGAAGCGCCCCGGATTACTTCCTCTGTCGCACCCTATGAGCTGGTGCGTAAGATGCGCGCATCGATTCTCGTCCTTGGTCCGATGCTCGCACGGATGGGGGAAGCGACGGTATCACTGCCTGGCGGCTGTGCGATCGGCAACAGACCAATCGACCTGCACCTGAAGGCACTGGAAGCCTTTGGCGCAGAGATTGAACTGGCCTCAGGCTATGTGAAGGCGACGGCACCGGGCAGCGGCCTACCGGGCGGCAGCTACACATTTCCGGTTGTGTCAGTGGGTGCCACCGAAAATGCCTTGATGGCCGCAGTGCTCGCCAAGGGCACCTGCATCCTCCACAATGCCGCGCGCGAGCCTGAAATCGTTGATCTGTGCAATCTGCTGGTTGCTATGGGTGCGCATATCGAAGGCATCGGCAGTTCGGACCTGATCATCCATGGCAGGGACAGGCTGCATGGCGCCACTTATCGGGTGATGAGCGACCGTATCGAAGCCGGCAGCTATGCCTGCGCGGTTGCCACCACAGGCGGCGAAGTCGAGCTGGTCGGGGCAAATGAACCGGAAATGCAGGCCACCGTCGACGCCCTGCGCGCTGCAGGCGTTTCAGTTGAAGCGATCGCCGGCGGATTAAAAGTTGCCGCCGAAGGCAGGCTGAAGCCGCTGACAATCTCAACCGCGCCCTATCCGGGCTTTGCCACCGACATGCAGGCGCAGTTCATGGCGATGCTATGCATGGCCGATGGTGCCAGCGTGCTGACCGAAACAATCTTTGAAAACCGCTATATGCACGTTCCCGAACTCAACCGGATGGGCGCGCATATAGAGACCAAGGGTCGAACCGCGATCGTCCATGGTGTGCAGAAACTGACCGGAGCGCCGGTGATGGCGACCGACCTGCGTGCGTCGATGAGCCTGATCATCGCCGGCCTGATTGCCGAGGGCGAAACGCAGGTGCAGCGCATTTATCACCTGGATCGCGGCTATGAACGCCTAGAGGAAAAGCTGCAACTTGCGGGCGCAGATATCGAACGCGTTGGTGCAGATTGAGGCGGCCTAGGGGTATCCAATTGTGAACGAAAAATTCGGACTACAGTAAAAACCCTGTATTCCGCTTGCCAAGTCGCGCCGAATGTTCCATTTTCCCCGCGAAGGGAATCTGATTATCATGCACATGCGCGTAGCGAGCCGGAAGCGGCACCCGGTTCTGGATTCAATCCAACACAGCCCCATTGCGACAGTTGTCAGCGACCCCAAGCAGGAAGATAACCCGCTGATCGCGGTCAATCAGGCGTTTCTCGACCTAACCGGCTACGATGCCGATGAGGTTTTGGGACGCAACTGCCGGTTTCTGCGCGGCGCCGATACAGAAACCGGCCAGACTGAACGGCTGCGCCAAGCCATTCAGGAGCGTCGATCCACACTCGCCGAGCTGGTCAATTACCGCAAGGACGGCTCTCCCTTTCGCAACGCCGTGGTAATTGCGCCACTGTTCGATGATGCAGGGCGTGTAGAGTATTTCGTCGGATCACAGATCGAAGTCGTCCATGACGAAGAGAGCATCGCGGTTGTGAGACAGCAGGAGGCAGCGCGCATTGTCGAGCGACTGTCACCGCGCCAGCGCGAAATCCTGAGACACATGGCTCAAGGTTTCCGCACCAAGCAGATCGCCTATATGCTCTCGCTGAGCGAGAAGACCGTGCAGATGCATCGGATGCTGATGTTCAAGAAATTGTCGACGTCAAATGCGGCCGATGCCGTGCGCATTGCGGTCGAAGCGGGTCTCTAAATTACCCTATAGGAGAAATCCGGTAGGAAATTGCCGGTATTGGCCTTCGTTGCAAACTGGCTAGAATCTGCTCCTAACGATGCGGTTCAAGCAATTGTGTTCGGATATACAGCGGGCCCTCCCTCCCTCATTCCGCTCCCATCCGAAGCTGGCCTTCCCCCCCCCGAAGGGCCAGCAACCGGCTATGAACTTATTCCGGTGGACTGAACTAATTGCTCGGCCGCGTCGTTACCGAACGCTACAAGCTGTTCCATTTCATCCTTCGGGTCGCGTCTTGTGCCGCAATTGCCATATGGCAGTGCGGCACTTTTTATTCGGCGCTACCGCGCAACCTTTCAACCAGCCAGATCCGGATCGCACCTGCCAGTCCAGAAGGCGTCGGCGACGCAAGCCGTTGATTGTCGATTTCGCCCACCAGAGTACTAACTGGCATACCCTGTTCGGCAGCCGCCTCTACCAGCATCTCCCAGAAAAGCGGCTCCAGACTGATTGAGGTCTGGTGACCTGCAATTGTAATGCTCCGCTTAACTGGCGGATGATATGGCGGATTTAGGGCCATCAATACATATGCTGGCCACCGTTGATCGACAGCGTCGATCCGGTGATGAAACTGGCATTGTCGCTGGTAAGAAATTCGACGCCGCGGGCGATTTCCTCTGGCTGGCCCAATCGACCGACAGGAATTTGTGCGACAATTTTTTCCATGACATTGTCAGGGATGGTCGAGAGCATTTCGGTCGCAATATAGCCTGGAGCGATGGCATTGGCTGTCACACCAAAGCGTGCGCCTTCCATGGCGAGCGATTTGGTAAAACCGTGGATGCCGGATTTGGCGGCTGCGTAGTTAACCTGGCCGATCTGGCCGCCCTGCCCGTTGACTGAGCCGACATTGACGATCCGGCCCCAGCTGCGCGTGCGCATATTGGGAAAGCAGGCCTTTGCCATGTTGAAGCAGCCCGTAAGGTCGATTCGGATGACTTCGTCCCACTGTTCAAAGGTCATTTTCATGATCGTCGCATCGCGAGTGATACCCGCATTATTGACGAGGATATCGATCGGACCGAACTGCTCCTCAATCTCTGCACAGGCATCAAGGCAGGCCTGATGATCGCCCACATCCCATTTCCGCACATCGATGCCGGTACGAGCCGAAAAAGCACGAGCGGCTTCGTCATTACCGCCATAATTGGCGATAACATGGCGGCCCTTTTCCTTCAGCTTCAGGCTTATCGCTTCACCAATCCCGCGGGTCCCGCCGGTTACAACCGCAATACGCGTCATTTAATCCACTCCTGCCCTTTGCCTCCAGATAGCAAAGGCATAGTTGGAGTCGGGAATAGCGACAAGTTGCCGTAAACGTCAGCGCATTGTCATTCAAAGCCAGCCGGAAAGCTCACGCCGAACAAGCGTTTCGAGCATGTCCATGCCCGGCTCGCCATCATTAAGGCACGGGATATAGGCATAGCGCTCACCGCCAGCCTCCTCGAACTGCTCCTGCCCTTGCATCGCCAGTTCCTCGAGCGTTTCGAGGCAGTCGACCGAGAAGCCCGGAGCAAAGATTGCAACCTTTTTGCGTCCCTCATGCGCCAGCCGCTCAAGCGTGGCGTCGGTGGACGGTTCGAGCCATTTTGCACGGCCAAAACGCGATTGGAAAGCGATGGTCAGCGGCCGGCCGACAGCCTCTGCCAACAGCCGGGCCGATTTCTGGCAATGGCAATGATAGGGATCGCCCAGATGCAGCGTGCGATCCGGCATGCCATGGAAACTTGCGATGATTTCTTCCGGTTCGAAATCGAGCGCTGCCAGCCCTTCGCGCAGTGATTGCGCCACCGCCTCAATATAAGCCGGATCATCATGATAGGCAGGCAGCGTGCGAATGGCGGGCTGCCAGCGCATTGCCGCAAGCGTGCGGCCAACTTCGTCGATCACCGTTGCGGTGGTTGCACCCGAATATTGCGGATAAAGCGGCGCAACCAAGATGCGGTTGCAACCATCGGCCTTCATCGCGTGCAACTGCCGTTCGATCGAAGGTTCGCCGTAACGCATCGCATAGCGAACGTCGGCGTCGGGCAGTCTTTGCTGCAGCTTTTCGGCCTGCGCCTTGCTGTAGACAGCCAGCGGCGAGCCATCGTCCATCCAGACCTTGGCGTAATTGGCGGCCGATTTGCGGGGCCTGACATTGAGGATAATCCCACGCAGGATCGGCTGCCAGATAAGCGCAGGGATTTCCACAACGCGCCGGTCCGAAAGAAATTGCTTCAAATAGCGGCGCACGGCTGAAGGCGTCGGCGCTTCGGGCGTGCCCAAATTGACAAGCAGCACGCCGACCTTGGGCGTCTTTACGGAGGGGTGATTTTGGGGGAGGTTCATAACAGCGCGATAGCCTTCACAGCCCGCGCGACAATAAGGGCAATTCCCTCAATTTGATCCCTGCTGCAGAAAAAAGTGCGTTGGATATGGCGGGCGCGACTGCGGGCACGCCCA
>JAJTFR010000070.1 GCA_021298455.1 Sphingomonadales bacterium
TTGATTTCGGCGAAGCTGTAACGCGCGCTGTCGCCGATCAAAGCGACCCGGTCGGGAACCGTGCGGGCGACGGTTTCGAACAGGTCGGCAAGATGAAACTGGCTGGCCATATTGCGTCAGTACACCGCTGCGGGATTTTTCACCGGTGGATTGCCAAGCATCTCGCGATAGGAGGGCCGCTCATTACCTTTGTCGGCAACGCCCAGTTCCTTTGCAATCTCCGCGCCGATCAGCGTGCTGCCCGAAAGCGCATCACGATTGGGTGCTTCATCGATCGCGTTCAGGATATGCGCTGTAAATTCAGGATTTTCTGCAGTTTCTATGAAACCTTCATATTGTTCGGGATTGGTATCCCGCGCGATCAAGCTGCGTTCTGTTACCAGCGGACCCATCCAGATCGATACGCTGACCACGCCGGTTCCGCGCAGGTCATGTTCCATGTCATGGGCAAACTTGTCGACGCCCGCCTTTTGCGCACCATAGGCCGGCCCGTGCATGTAGCAGCTTCCGCCAAAGGATGATCCAAAACCAATCAGACCGCGCCCTTGCTTCACCATCATCTGTGCCGCGTGCCAGCTGGCGACATAGGCCGAACGAAGGCCGACATCGAGGATCTTCACCGCGTCGAGCTCCTTTTCCCAAAAGGGCTTTTTCTCGATCAACTGGTGATGGATATAGGTGGCATTGTTGACGAGAATGTCGAGACGGCCCTGCTCGCGCTCGATCTGTTCGAACAATGCTGCAACTTGCGCGTCGTCGGAATGGTCGCACATCACGGCAATGCCCTTGCCGCCGCGCTCTGTCACATCGGCGGCAGTCTGCGCCACGGTTCCGGGCAAGACAGTGCCGTCCCACCCTTTGGCATCGCCCGGGGTGACGGTCCGGCCGGTGACATAAACAGTATAGCCCAGTTCTCCAAAGCCACGCGCGATCCCAGCTCCTGCCCCACGGCTGGCACCCGTTACCAGAACCACCTTGTCCTTCGCCATTTCAAACCCTCCCGATTCGACGCGTTTTGCGTTTCATTCTTACAAATAACCTAGATTTGCGAATTTAAAAGGGCTATGTTTTACGCATTTCGCGAAAGGAAGCCCATTGGACGACATCCCTTATCTGGCACGAGGCGTGCAATTACTCGGCACTGACTCCAGCGTTTTGGTTTCTTCCTCCAAATATCTCAACAGTCCCCGACTGCGAGAGTGGATAGCGTTTATCGCGCTGAAGAAAAACGGACCCGATTTCCCGCCGGCGGCGGAAATGTATCAGTTACTGCCGATATTGAACGAGCTACGCGATTTCGATCATATCGAACATATGATCACCGAAGAGCGCAAGGTGAACCCGCGCTTTGACGCTTGGTTCGAAGAAGGCTTTGTTTCCGATTACACCATCGAAGACCTTAAAGACTGCGCACCCGGCACGGTCGGCGGCATCTATTACAAGACCGCGACCGAGGGAAATTACGACATCCAGATTGTCCCCAATTACAAGCCGCGCACGCAATGGGAATATTACTCGCTGCGATCGGGCCAGACCCATGATTATGAGCATATCCTGACGGGTGGCGGCTTCAACTATATGGGTGAACTCATCCCTTACTGGTTCCGCCTCGCAACGATCCATACGCATATCCAGAACAAGGAACTGGCCGGCGAGATGAGCGTATTGTCGATTCTGGGCACGACGCGTTATGTCATCCGCACGATGCTGCATTATCCGCAAATCTGGGAATGCGCGCTAGACTGCATCCAGCAGGGCATCCGTATCGGTCGCGAATCCGAACCTTTCTGGATGGCCAAGATGGAAGACGTCTGGCACTCTCCGCTTGAGGAGGCACGCGCCCAGCTTGGTGTGCGCGGCGCGGTCGATCTCGACACGCAAAAAGAAGGCGATTTCTGGGGAGGGGTGAAAACAAGCCTATGAGCGAATTTGATCTGGTCATTCGTGGCGGTACGATTTCCGATGGTACTGGCGGCGCATTAATCGAGGGCGATATCGCGATCCAGGATGGTCGTGTTGCCGCCATTGGCAAGGGGCTGGGTGCCGGGCGCGAAGAGATTGACGCCAGTGGCCGGATTGTTACGCCGGGCTTTGTCGATGTGCACACCCATTATGACGGGCAGGCAATTTGGGGCGAGGAACTGGCCCCATCCTCTGCCCATGGCGTGACGACGGTGGTCATGGGCAATTGCGGCGTCGGCTTTGCACCGTGCCGCAAGTCGGACCAGGATATGTTGATCAACGTGATGGAAGGTGTCGAGGACATCCCTGGCGTCGTCATGGCCGAAGGCTTGCCATGGGACTGGGAAACCTTCCCCGAATATCTCGACCGGCTCGACGCCGGAAAACGCGACATTGATGTCGCCGCCTATTTGCCTCACTCCCCCTTACGCGTCTATGCAATGGGTGAACGCGGTGCGCGGCGTGAACCGGCCAATGACGATGATCTCGCAAGGATGCGTGCGTTGACCAAGGAAGCGATCGAGGCAGGCGCACTCGGTTTCGCAACGTCGCGTCTTTCGATCCACCGCACCGCCGATGGCGGCTCCATTCCATCTTTCGATGCCGATGTGCAGGAATTGAAGGCGATCTGTTCGGGAATGAAGGATGCCAATGCCGGCACATTCCAGATCGTTCTGGATGCCTTTGTCGGATGGGACAAGGAATATAAGGTCATCGACGCGGTGGTTGAGGAAACCGGGCGTCCGGCAACCTTCACGCTCGCCAGCGGCAATGAAGGCCCGCCACGCTGGCGCGCGGTGCTCGACATGATGGAGGCGAGCAACGCCCGTGGCGGACAAGTCACCGCGCAAGTCATGCCGCGCCCGATCGGCCTCATCGCCGGCCTTGAACTCACCGTCCACCCCTTCGTGCTCTGCCCAAGCTGGGCGAAGATCGCCGATCTGCCGCTTTCAGAAAAGGTCGCTGCGATGCGTGACCCGGAATTGCGCGCCGCATTATTGGCAGAGGAATTTGGCGAGGGTCATCCGTTCAACGCGCTTGCCCGCAATTGGGAATGGATATTCCCGCTCGACAATCCGCCGGATTATGCCCCGCCCAAATCCCTGAGCATGGCCGATCAAGCGCGCGCGCGCGGATGCACGCCTCAGGAAATCGCCTATGAACGGCTGCTCGCGACTGAAGGGGCAGGCCTGTTCCTGGTTGCGCTCGGCAATTTCGAAGGCGCCTCGCTTTCGAGCGCGCATGAAATGCTCAGCCACCCGCATTGCATCCCGGCATTGGGCGATGGTGGCGCGCATTATGGTGCGATTTGCGATGCGAGCTATTCGACCTTCCTGCTGCAACATTTCGTCCGTGATCGCCGCGATGGCGGCCTCGATCTTGCACAGGCGATCCATATGCTCACGCAAAAGGCGTCACAGGCGGTGGGCCTCAACGATCGTGGCACATTGAAAGTAGGGGCAAAGGCGGATCTCAACATCATCGATATGGACCGGCTCGCCCTGCACATCCCCGAAATCGTGCACGATCTACCCGCTGGCGGCCGACGCCTGCATCAGCGAGCCACAGGCTATGACGCAACAATCGTGTCAGGCCAAATCATCCGCCGCATGGATGAAAGCACCGGTGCGCGGCCGGGCCGTTTGGTCAGGGGCGCGCAGGCGGCCTAACCTGCCGCCAATTGCATCCCCGCCAGCCGCTGCCCGATAGACTTGGCCGCAGGGTCAAGCCGCTGGCTGGCGTTGAGGCCGCCGGGCAATGCGCCGTCGAGCACGATATTGATCGCGTGGATGCCGGGCAGATCGTAAATCGTCACGCTGAAATCGCCAAGGTCCGGCAGATGCGCACGCAGCGCCTCTGGCGTAATGGCGGCCTTCAGGATCGGGAGATATGCCGGCTCACGCGCAATCACGCCGATATTGATCGTCTCTCCCTTTTCGCCGCTGCGCGTGAAAGCGAGGTCCATGACGGTAAGCTCCTCCCCGCTTGTGGGGAGGTGACAGTCCGCAGGACTGACAGAGGAGAGAGGCGCCGGTTCGGGCAACGGTTTGGGATTCCTGTCCTCGACTTCGCCAGAGAGCAATTCCACACCATCGACCCGCGCCGCCACTTCGTCGCGCGGGACAAGAAAGCTCATCAGCCCCATGCAGGGTGCGATCTGGAGCCCGAAGGCAACGCTCGTTCCCGGAGCCATCGCGGAAATCGCAGCAAATTGTTCGCGTGCAAACATCTGCACGGCCAGCGCTTCGTCATGCTCGACGACCAGCTTTGCAATCACCTCTTGTGACGCCGGGTCGCTGCCGCCGATCAGCACAGATTCGGTGTGGCGCCAATCGGCCATGTTGCGGCCGCGCAGCATCATTCGACCACGTTCGAACAGCTCCTCTACCTGCTTGCTTGCCTTTTCCGCCGCAGCGGGGCCGATCACCGGCTGATAGGCAACCGCGCGCCAACCATCGTCCCAGGTGGCGCAGGCTTTCAGCGTGGCGGGCGCAGGCAGACCCCGGGCATTGGCCGCACGCACCCGATCCTTGCCGACCTGTTCGATCGATACATGGGTGAAATCGCAGGTCACATCAGGCACGATATAGGCGGCCGGGTCGGACGTTTCATACAGCAATTGTTCGGCGACCGTGCCGAAGCTGACCAATCCGCCGCTGCCTTCCGGCTTTGTGATCACACAGCTGCCATCGGCATGGCATTCGGCGATAGGTGCGCCAATATTTGCCCAGCCTTCAACCTCGCGCCAGTCGGTAAAGGTACCGCCCGTCACCTGCGCCCCGCATTCGATCAGATGCCCGGCCAGTGTGCCACCGGCCAGCAGATCGAGATCGCCCGGTCCCCAGCCAAATTCATGGATCAACGGTCCCAAAGCCAGCGCGCTGTCAACGACACGCCCGGTGATGACGATATCGGCCCCCTGCCTCAAGGCATGCGCGATGGGAAATGCACCCAGATAGGCATTTGCGCTGGTCACCCCCTTTTGCGGGAAAGGTGCGCCGGTAAACATGTCGCGCGTATCGGCGAAATCGCTCATCCGGTGCATCAGATCGTCACCATCGACACAGGCGACCGACAGGTCGAGGCCGAGTTCGGCGATGCGATCACGCAGCTTTGCCGCCAGCCCGGCCGGGTTGACACCGCCGGCATTGGAAAGGATGCGCACGCGCTTCGCAGCGATCTGGGCAAGAAACGGCCCGATATGCACATCCATGAAATCGCCGGTAAAGCCGCTATCCGGGTCGGCCTGCTTCATCCGGCCAAGCAGCCCCATGGCCCCTTCGGCCAGATAGTCGAGCAGGATATAATCTACCCCGGCACTCAAAAGCTGGGGCACGGCGAGCGCGCTGTCGATGAAGAAGGCGGAGCCGCCGCCGATGCGGATAACTTTGCCCTCAGTCATTTTGGGCGAAATCATATTGGCTGGTAGGGATGATGTCGATTTTCCCGAACTGGATGAAGCGGCCGCAACTGTCCATCATCACATTGAGATTGGCCTCGAACTTTGCAGGATCGCCAACAGCATCGAAAAAGGCAAAAGGATCGCTGAGCGCTTCCATCGGGAAACATTCCTCTACAAAAGCATGATATTCCGGCGCACCTTCGGTCAACGGCCTGACGACAAGATTTTGCACATATTCGAAATTGGCCTGTGTATCGATGGCAACCCTTGTGTGATGCGAATGCCAGACGGCGACGGCATCGGCGTGCGACAGGTCATCGCGGAAATTGATGAAACTGGCTTGGCTCCACCCCCAGGTCCGATCTCCCGCAACCGGCGGATGGTCGCGATTGGCGCTGATCGTCGATTCAGCAACGAGCCAGGCGTGGAAGCGCTCACATTGAGCCGCGAACGCTGCGTCGGCCTTCGCCCGGAACAGAGCATTGGCACTGGGCAACCAATATTGCACCACCGCCTGCTGTTGGGGATCCTGCCATGTCTGGATCAGACCTGCGCCCGCGTCGACCGCCGCATCGCGGATATTGATCCGGACTTTGCTTGCCCCGGCGTCCTGCAGTACCACCGGCAGCCTTGCCAGCAGCGCTTCATTCTCAACACCCCAAAGGGCAGCAATAACCTTTTCCATCCGCTGACATCCTCAGTCGAAATTCGCCTGCCCACCGTCAAGCGGAATGGTCGTGCCGGTCAGATAGCCCATTTCCGGGGCGCACAGCGCGACAACCGCCTGGCCGATATCTTCCTCCAACCGGCCGATGCGACCGAGCGGGATGGTTTTGAAAAAGGCCTTCGCCTCTTCCGGATTATTTGCGACCCACCATTTCAGCCCCGGCGATTCCGCATGCGGCGCAATGGTCAGCAAGCGAATATTATCACGCCCCCATTCGGCCGCACCAGCACGTGTCAGCACGCGGGTAGCCTGCTTCACCGCGCCATAGGCACCATAGCCCGACATATCCCAGCGGATGCCCGCCGACGAAGCGAGATTGAAAATCGTCCCACCGCCCCGCGCCTTCATAATCGGCTGCACCAGTTTCATCAGCCGGAAAGAGGCAAGCGGCCCCGATTCAAAACCGGCAAGAAAAGCTTCGTCAGTAACGTCAAGCAACGGCCCGTTGGGCACTTCCTGCGCATTGTTGACCAAGATGTCTATCCCGCCGAACCGTTCTTGTGCCTCGGCAACGATGTGTGCCAGATCGTCGGCAGATTTCACATTGCATGTCATTGCATGGCCGACACCGCCCCGCTCGACGATCATCGCCACTGTCTTTTCCAGCTTTTCAAGGGTGCGTCCGGTGACAAGGACGGTTGCACCAGCCGCCGCCATGGCAAGCGCGATACCCTGGCCGACCCCCTGCCCCGCACCCGTGATTAATGCTATTTTGCCGGAAAGCTGCGCCATATCGTCCTCATCCGCAATTTTCGTAATTTATTCGACTGTTTTTTACGCATGGCGTTGACAAATTGCTACACAAAACGTCAAATGCGTTAAACTAAGGGGAGTTAAAAAGTGCAATCGACATCCGCGGCTTCACCGTTCAGTCCGGTGAACATCGGCCCGATCACGTTGCGTAACCGCTTCATCAAGTCGGCGACTAATGAAGGCATGGCCAAGGGCGGCATCGTTTCAAAGGGCCTCGCCCAGTTCCACGAACGGGTTTCCGAAGGCGGAGCGGCACTGTCCACCGTGGCCTATTGCGCGACATCAATGGATGGCCGCACCTTTGTCGATCAGGCAGTTCTCGACGCGAATTCGCTTCCCGATTTTCGCGCACTGACCGATGCTGGCCACCGCCATGGCGGCGCAGCGTCGGCACAGATCACCCATGCAGGCAGCTTCACCTTCCTTGACCATGAAACGTTGAAAACCTCGCGCCCCCTCTCCTCGAGCGGCGGCTTCAACAAGGTAGGAGTGATGTCGCGTCGCTGGTTCAAAAAGAAAATGAACCGTGACGACATGGACGCGATGACCCATGAATTTGTCGCTGCCGCAAAACAGGCCCGCGAGGCGGGTTTTGACGCAATCGAACTGCATATGGGCCATGGCTATCTGCTCAGCCAATTCCTGTCGAAAATCTATAACAAGCGCTGGGACGCTTATGGCGGCACCATCAAAAAGCGCCTTAAATTCCCCCGCGAAGTCCTTGGCCGTGTGCTCGACGCCGTTGGCAAAGATATGGCGGTTATCGTCAAATATTCGATGACCGATGGCGGCAAGGGTAACAGCATCGAAGACGGCGTGGCCATCGCCAAGGCGATTGAGGCCGACGGCGCGCATCTGGCGGTGCTGTCAAACGGCCTCAACGTGGAATCAATCACCGCGATGTTCGGATCATCCTTTCCACAATCCAATCGCGGCACGGTGGGCAACCCGATCATCGCGCTAGGCATGTGGCTTCAATCGCTGACTGAACCGAAAAATGTCGTGTTCCGCGAAAATTATCTGCGCGAACTGGCGTTGAAGGTGCGTGCGTCAGTCGACATGCCGCTGGCCTATCTGGGCGGCGTGCAGTCACTTGACGGCGCGCAGCAGGCCATGGCTGACGGGTTTGAGTGCATCGCACTCGGCCGCGCCCTCGTGTTCGATCCGGGCTTCGTCAACAAGCTGCAATCAGGCGAAGTCGCCAAATCGGCCTGCACCGCATGCAACCGTTGCGTGACTATGATGTACACCCCCAACGGCACTTTCTGCGTCGAAGGCAAGGCCAGTGACGCCAAACTCAACTTCGTAAAGGCAGGAGCAGCAGCATGAGCAAGGATATGGCCGGCAAGGTCGCAATCATCACGGGTGGCAGCGACGGTATCGGTCTTGCTACGGCAAAGCTGCTTGCAAGCCGGGGCGCACATGTCGTGATTTGCGCCCGCCGCCCCGAAAAGCTGGAATCGGCCCGCACCGAGATCGCCGAGCATGGCAGTGTCGAGGCCCACCAACTCGACGTGTCGGACGAACTGGCTTTCAACGCGCTGGTCGAGGATGTGGCCAAGCGCCATGGCCGACTGGACATGTTGGTCAACAATGCGATGTCGGTGCATTATGCCC
>JAJTFR010000071.1 GCA_021298455.1 Sphingomonadales bacterium
CGCGCGGATCGGTCATCGATCAGGATGCTCTGGTGAAGGCGCTTCAGGAAAAGCAGATAGGCGCTGCATTTCTGGACGTAACGACCCCCGAACCGCTGCCCGCCGAACACCCGCTATGGAGCCTCGACAATTGCCATGTGACGATGCACCTTTCGGGCCGCGCACAGGACAAGATGTTCGCCCGTTCGGCTCAGCGTTTCCTGGAAAATCTGCGGCGCTATCGCAAGGGCGAGCGACTTGAACCGCTGGTGAACCTCGATCTGGGATATTGAAAATGAGCGACGAGGACTATGTCTATGACGAGGACAGCGGCGAATGGATCAGCGCCACCGAAGCTCGGGAGAAAGCGGCAACGGCCGGCCAGGTCGAGGTGCGCGATGCTGTGGGCAATTTGCTCGCCGATGGTGATCAGGTAACGCTGATCAAGGATCTCGAAGTCAAGGGTGCCGGCCAGACGCTGAAACGTGGAACATTGATCAAATCGATCCGCCTGACTGGTGATGCACAGGAAATTGATTGCCGTTATGACGGGATCAAGGGCCTTGTCCTGCGCGCCGAATTTGTCCGTAAACGCTGAATAAAGGACCAGCCATGCCGCATAACCCCGCCGAAATCTGGCACAAGGTTGCCTTGTCCCGCGACCCGAATACGATCTCCGCGACACTCCATGATGATTGCGTTTTTGAAAGCCCGGTCGTGCACACGCCGCAAGTGGGCAAGGCAATCACATCCCAATATCTCGCTGCAGCCGGGTTTACGCTTGGCAATGACAGCTTTCGTTATGTCGGCGAATGGCATCGGGAAAACAGCGCGATCCTGGAGTTCACAGCCGAGATAGACGGGATCAAGATCAATGGCATCGACATGATTAGCTGCGACGATGATGGCCTGATTACCCATTTCAAGGTGATGGTCCGCCCGTTAAAGGCGGTGAACATGCTGCATCAGAAAATGGGCGAGATGCTGGAAAAGATGAAAGGCGGCTGATGCCCCTTTGCTGATTTTTCGTTCAATTCGCGGTTGAAAATTTTGAACTAAGCGTTTACTCCGCGCTCGAATCCGGGCCCCTCTGGCGCATGCGGCGGCATGCGTGATGTCGGATTTCTCATCCGAAAGCGCAAACGCGGCGCAACCTCTGCCGGATTTTCCTCTGAAAAATCGGTGGATTGGAAATATTGGGGCCTGATTCATGGACTTCCTTTTTGATTCGTTTCTTGGAACGCCGGTCTGGTTTTGGCTGGCATTCCTCGGCATCGTCGTCGTGCTGACGGCGTTTGACCTTGGCTTCCTGCACAAGGAAGACAAGGAAATGGGTATTGCCGAAAGCCTGAAATTGTCGGCTTTCTACATCAGCATTGCCCTCGCCTTCGGCATCTGGGTCTGGCTCCAAAAGGGGGCAGATCTGGGTATGAAATATTACACCGGCTTCTTCATCGAAAAGGCGCTGTCGATCGACAATGTCTTCGTGATCAGCCTGATCTTCACCTATTTCGCGATCCCTGCGAAATATCAGTATCGCGCGCTGCTGTGGGGCATCATCGCAGTCATTGTGCTTCGCGGCATCATGATCGCGCTGGGCGCAGCACTGGTAGAGCAATTCTACTGGACGCTTTACATCTTCGCCGTTTTCCTTGTGGGCACGGGCATAAAGATGCTCGTCAAGGGCGAGCAGGAGATGGACGTCGCAAACAACCCCGTAGTGCGTTTCGCGAACAAGCATTTCCGTGTCACCAAAGAGCTGCACGGTCAGAAATTCCTGGTGAAGGTACAGGATGAAAAGACCGGCAAGATGGTCCGTGCGATGACCCCGTTGCTGCTCGCGCTGATCGTTATCAACATCGCCGATCTGATCTTCGCAGTGGACAGCGTACCGGCGATCTTCGCGATCACCACAGACACGTTTATCGTCTATACGTCGAACATCATGGCGATCCTCGGCCTGCGCGCGCTCTATTTCGCGCTCGCCGCGATGGTGCACCGGTTCCACTATCTGCAATTCGCGCTCGCGTTGGTACTAATCTTCATCGGATCGAAAATCTTCATATCCGACTTCCTGATGGGCGGCGCCAAATTCCCGCCGGTGCTCAGCCTTGCTGTCACCTTTGGCCTGATCCTCGGCGGCATTCTCTATTCGCTCTGGAAGACCAAGGGCGAAAACACCACAACGCCGTCTCATTAAGGAGCAACCGATTATGTCAATCAATGCCATGTTTCTGTTCGCGCCATCCGAAACGGCGGATACCACCAAAGGACCGGCAGCTTTTGCGATCAGCCTCGCAAAGGCACATGATGCCCATCTGACCATCTTTACGGTGGCATTGGATGTTACAACACCGGGACGGCAGAGCGATGCCGGTGCAGTCGCAGCAGCGCTGACCACGGCAGCAATGGCGGCTTCGGTGCAGTTTACGTTGGTGACAGAGCATTCGCATGCCATCGGCATCCATGAGGTTGTAGCTGAACACGCCCGACTGCATGACATTAGTGTGATCGGCACCAATAGCGATGGCCTATTGAGCGAACGGACCCTTGCCGAACATGTGATGTTTGAAAGCGGTCGTCCGCTGATCGTTGTGCCGCAATCCTATGCCGTGCCTTATCAGCCCAGCACGATCGCTGCCGCATGGGACAACGGTGCACCTGCTGCCCGGGCATTGGGCGACGCGATCACGCTGTTCGCCCCCAAGACAATCGCATTACTCGCCATTGAAGGCGAAAAGCCGATGCCAACCGACATCGACCATGACCGTCTGGCGATGCTGACCTCCCGCCGCGGCACCGATGCCTCGTTCAAGGTCGCGCCTCTCGGCAATCGCAGCATCGGTGGTGCGTTACAGGCAGAGGCGGCCGCATCAGGCGCCGGCATGCTGGCAATGGGCGCATATGGCCATTCCCGCCTGCGCCGCTTTGTTCTTGGTAGCGCCACAGGCGACATATTGAAGAATTGCGAAATGCCGATCCTCCTCTCCCATTAAACGATCGGCGATAAACCAAAACGTACCGCAGTACGCATCTTGCCCCGTTCCCTAGCCGGAGCGGGGTTTTTCTTTGCACTCGCCAACAAATAAAGGCTTGTCTGTTGCTGGCCGCCTCCCCAAATGGCGAGCATGATCATTGAAACCGAACTGACGCCCAACCCGGCGACCATCAAATTCCTTCCCGGCCGTTTCGTAATGGAAAGCGGCACGCGCGATTTTGCCGATCCCGAAGAGGCAGAGGCGTCCCCGCTGGCTCAAGCCCTGTTCGGACTGGGCGATGTATCTGGCGTATTTTTCGGCAAGGATTTTGTCTCGGTTACTGCCGCCCCCGGTGTCAATTGGTCCGATCTGAAGCCCGATGTGCTCTCAGTGTTGCTGGATCATTTCTCGGCCGACATGCCGCTTTTCCATGCGCCGCGCGCGGGCTTTTCGGTCCCTGCAGCCGACACAGAATATCCGCTTGATGATCCGGCCGATGCAGAGATTGTCGACCAGATCAAGGAATTGATCGAAACCCGGGTACGTCCCGCCGTCGCCAATGATGGCGGCGATATTGTCTATCGCGGGTTCCAGCGCGGCGTTGTTTTCCTGCAGATGCAGGGTGCCTGCTCGGGCTGCCCGTCTTCATCCGCCACCTTGAAGAACGGCATCGAACAACTGCTTAAACATTATGTGCCCGAAGTGACTGAAGTCCGCGCGGCCTGACACTCAGATTAAACGGGGGTAATATGCCAATCAATGCACCGCTCGACACTGCAGCACTCGACCAGCTTTTTCGTAATGCCCGCAGTTACAACGGCTATACCGACAAGCCGGTTTCCAATGATCAATTGGAGGCAGTTTGGGAATTGATGAAATATGGCCCGACGTCGGCCAACTGCCTGCCCGCGCGGATCATCTGGTGCGTCAGCGAAGAGGCGAAGCAGAAGCTTGCTGCGCTCACCATGCCAGCCAATGGCGAAAAGATACTCTCTGCACCCGCCACGGCAATCATCGGCATGGATCTGGAATTTTATGAAAATCTGCCGGAGCTTTTCCCGCACACCGACGCGCGGAGCTGGTTTGTGGGCAATGATGCGTTGATCGAAAAGACCGCTTTCCGCAATAGCAGCCTGCAGGGCGGTTACTTCATCCTTGCCGCTCGCGCGCTTGGTTTGGATACTGGGCCGATGTCGGGTTTCGACAATGATGCAGTTGACGCGGCCTTTTTTGCCGGTTCGACAATCAAGTCGAACTTCATTTCGACCATCGGCTATGGCGATCCGGCAACGATTTTCGATCGCAGCCCGCGCCCCGCATTTGACCGCTTTAACAAGATCGTCTGATCGGCTACCCGCCCCTGCGTGAAACGTCTGGTTATAGATACAGCGACGCAGGCCTGTTCGGTTGCGCTATTTGACGATGATGTCTGCGTGGCCGCCCATCATGAGGTGATCGGCCGCGGCCATGCCGAACGGCTGGTACCGATGATTGCCAACCTGCCGGACAAGGGACGCGCGCAGTCGATTTGTGTAAATGTCGGTCCGGGCAGCTTTACCGGGATCAGGGTCGGCATTTCCGCTGCCCGCGCGCTTACTCTGGCATGGCAGGCTGAGTGCTCTGGCTATGGCTGCCTCGATCTCGTGGCGGCGATAGCCCGTTCCTCCCGTCCGGAAATTGGCGCGTTAGACGTTGTGATGATTGGCGGGCATGGCGAATATTTCGTCGCATCCTATGGTGCAGGGCAAAGTTATGATGCTGCCGTCGCATCACTGCCGATAGAGATTGCCGTTCAGCAATTGCGTGCCCCTGTCATTGTAGGGGATGCAGCCGCAGCCTTTGTCGAAGCACGCGGCTGGGGTGAAGCGTTGCCGGTCTTTCCGGATGCAAAATACTGGCCGTTCATCGCCCAGGCCAGTGCGTTACCGCCAACACCGCGTTACGGCCGCGGGGCCGATGCCAAACTGCCCGGGGGGCGCGCGCCTTGATCGACGTGATAAAGGGCGATGGCCGCGACGTTGCCGCGATTATGCCGGTGATGTCTGCGGCGTTTGATGCTAGTTATGGGGAAGCGTGGACAGCCTCCCAATGCCTATCGCTGCTGACAATGCCGGGCAGTTCTCTTTTCCTTGCACGAATTGATAATGATCTGGCGGGGTTCGCGCTGACGCGCTGGGTCGCAGATGAAGAAGAATTGTTGCTGATCGCCGTTCATCCCGATTGGCAATACAGCGGTATTGCTTCTGCACTGATCGAAAATATCAAGGCGACTGCGCGCAATGCAGGACGGCGGACTATCTTCCTTGAAGTTCGAGCAAACAACTCCGCTTTTAACTTTTACTGCAGAAATGGTTTTAAACAGATTGGTGTGCGACCCGGCTATTATCTCGGCACCAATGGAACGCGATACGATGCCATTTCCATGCAATTTCAAATCTGAAATGACTTGTTGGATTTCTTTTAAGGAAATTTAGTAGAGGTATAGACAATTTCTACATTGAAGTTTTCGGCAAACTACGCTTTACTAAGCCCGCTGTATAAAAACAAACGGGTATAGGAGTATTACAATGGCCGATGCAATCGACGGCAATAATGAGATGCTGATCACCTTGACGGCTGATATTGTTGCCGCGCATGTCAGCAATAATAGTGTGTCAGTTGGCGATTTGCCGGCACTGATCGCAAATGTACATGGTGCGCTTGCCGGGCTTGGTGAGCCGGCTGCCATAGCAGCAACGCCGCTGGAACCGGCAGTTCCTGTCAGGAGTTCGGTCAAGCGCGATTACATTGTCTGCCTTGAAGATGGCAAGAAGTTGAAAATGCTGAAGCGCCACCTGATGACGCATTATGGCATGACACCTGATGACTATCGCGCGAAATGGGGCCTTGCTGCCGATTATCCGATGGTCGCGCCGGCTTATGCTGAGCAGCGCCGCGATCTGGCAAAGGCCATCGGTCTGGGCCGAGCACCGGGATCGGGCCGGAAAAAGAAAGTCAAGTAAGCGTCGGCGCATCGAACGAAACATGGCCGGCCCCTCGGGTCCGGCCATTTTCTTTTGCCCAATTGCTTTAATTGACGAATCCGCAGGCGACACTAAATACCGGCATATGGAAACCCGGATCGATCTAGAGGCACTTTGCCAAGAACGCGGCCTTCGCATCACCGACCAGCGTCGGGTCATCGCGCGCGTCATATCGGATGCCGACGATCACCCGGACGTCGAAGAACTGTATCGCCGTGCATCCGCGATCGACCCGAAGATTAGCATCGCGACGGTTTACCGTACCGTTCGCCTGTTCGAAGAGGCTGGCATCCTTGATCGCCATGATTTTGGCGATGGCCGCGCCCGCTATGAGGCATCGCCAGAAGCGCATCATGATCATCTGATCGATGTCGAAACCGGCAAGGTAATCGAATTTGTCGATCCGGAGCTTGAGGCGTTGCAAAAGCAAATTGCCGAAAAACTCGGCTATCGCCTCGTTGATCACCGCATGGAACTTTATGGCGTTGCAATCAGCCGCGACGATTGAGCGACGCAACCCGCTGGCCTTCATTTTCGGCCAATTGATGCTGCTGTCGCGGCTAATGCTGATGATCGCATCGCTGATTGTCGGACTTTTGCTGCACAATATCTGGCGACTATTACGCCAGCCATCGCCCTGGCCGCGTCTTTTCCTGCTGTCGATCAGTTGGACAGCCGGCATTGCGACGGCAACGCGCGGGCGACGCTTGCGCAGCAACGTGTTCTACGCTGCCAATCATCATAGCTGGCTCGACATTCCGGTCATGTCGGGCGTCACGGGCTGCACCTTCGTCGCTAATGACGGCATCGAAAAATGGCCGCTGATCGGATGGCTGTGCAAGATCAACAACACGATATTTGTCAGCCGCGAAAACCGGTTGAGCGTCGGCGGACAGGTCGATGAACTGCGCGAAGCCATGGGCGGCGCCCAGCCAGTGACAATTTTCCCGGAAGGTACGACGCATGACGGCTCAGGCCTGTTGCCGTTCAAGCCATCGCTGTTCGCCGCGCTGGTGCCCCCGCCGACGGCGATGCTTGTGCAGCCGGTATTCCTGACCTACGGCCCACACACTCGGCGCATGTCCTGGGTGGGCGAGGAAGGCATTATCGACAATTTTCTGCGGGTGATGTCTTACATAATGCCGGTCACGGCAACGCTGCATTTCCTCGAACCATTCGACCCCGCCCATTATGCCGACCGCAAGGCGATCGCGGCGGAGGTGCGCCATCGCATTTCCGAAGCAATGCAGGCTGGCGACCATTACCGGCGCGAGATATAGCGCCCGTCTATGAGCAACGAGTCGCCCAAGACCTTCACCATCAAAAATTACGGTTGCCAGATGAACGTCTATGACGGCGATCGGATGGCTGAACTTTTATCGGCGCAAGGCATGTCGGCCGCCGCCGACAAAGCCAATGCAGATCTGGTAGTGCTGAACACCTGCCATATCCGTGAAAAGGCGGCCGAAAAGGTGTATTCCGAAATCGGGCGCCTGCGCCGGCGCGATGGTTCGTCGCCAATGATCGCGGTGGCCGGTTGTGTTGCACAGGCCGAGGGTTCGGAAATCAGCCGCCGTGCACGCGAGGTCGACATTGTTGTCGGACCGCAAGCCTATCACAAGCTACCCGAAATGGTCGCGTCGGTTGCGCGCGGCGAGAATGTGGTCGATCTTGACCTGCCCGGCCTCGACAAGTTCGATGTCCTGCCGAAACGCCGTAAAACGGGTGCGGCCACGTTTCTGACAGTACAGGAAGGTTGCGACAAATTCTGCACATATTGCGTCGTGCCTTACACACGCGGCGCCGAAATCAGTCGCGGCTTTGCCGAACTGATCGATGAAGCCAAGGCGCTGGTCGATGCAGGCGCAAAAGAGATCACGCTGCTGGGGCAAAATGTAAATGCCTGGCGCGATGGCGAACAGGATCTCGGAACACTCATCCGCGCGCTTGACCAGATCGATGGGCTTGCCCGTATCCGTTACACCACCAGCCACCCTAACGACATGACGGACGGCCTGATCGCCGCGCATGCCGAGGTCGAGAAACTGATGCCCTATCTGCATTTGCCGGTGCAGGCGGGAAATGATCGCATATTGAAGGCGATGAATCGCAGCCACAGCCGCGACAGCTATTTGCGCATCCTCGACAAGGTACGCGCCGTACGCCCGGATATCGCCTTGTCGGGTGACTTCATCGTTGGGTTCCCGGGTGAAACCGATGCCGAATTTGAAGACACTTTGAGCATCGTTCGCGAGGCGCGCTATGCCCATGCCTTCAGCTTCAAATATAGTCCGCGCGCCGGTACGCCTGCGGCAACAATGGACGAACAGGTCGCACCCGAAGTCGCAGATGAACGGCGGCAAGCGGACCAGTGTGCTGTTGGAAAAACCGGGCAAACTCGACGGTCAATTGATCGGCAGATCGCCTTGGCTACAATCTGTGCATATCTTGGCGCAAGGGCTTTCCATCGGTGATATTGTCCAGGTAGACATAGTTGACGCGGGGCCCCTGAGTCTGAAAGGCGAAATTACCATGCGAGCAGCAGCCTGAATGGCGAAAAAGGCACAGGCGCAACCCGGCGACATGTCGCGGCTGGAAATCACATTTGACCGGCCGCATCTGATCAACACGATCTTCGGCGAATTTGACCGCAATCTGGTCGCTATAGAAAACCGGTTGGGCGTCTATATCTCGGCGCGTGGCAACCGTGTTCAGATCGAAGGCGAAGCCAGCGCAATCGCAAGGGCGCGCGATGTGCTGAACGACATTTACACGCGCGTTGCCCGAAGCGAGGAAATTGACCCTGAAGCTGTGCAAGCGATCATCTCGATGAGTGCAGAACCCACGCTCGACGGCATTGTCCGCAAGGATGACAATAGCGCGCCGATCATGATCCGGACGCGCAAGAAAACGCTTGTCCCGCGCTCGGCAACGCAAATCCCCTATATGGAGGCGCTGGCCCGCGACGAGATCATCTTCGCGCTTGGCCCTGCAGGAACCGGTAAAACCTATCTGGCCGTCGCCCAGGCGGTCGCCATGCTGATCACCGGCGCGGTCGACCGGTTGATCCTGTCACGCCCTGCTGTGGAAGCCGGCGAACGACTGGGTTTCCTTCCCGGCGACATGAAGGAAAAAGTCGATCCCTATCTGCGTCCGATTTACGACGCGCTTTATGATTGTCTGCCTGCCGAGCAGGTGGAGCGGCGGATCGCCAGCGGCGAAATTGAAATTGCTCCGCTGGCATTCATGCGCGGGCGCACGCTGGCCAATGCATTTATCATTCTGGACGAGGCGCAGAATACCACGCCTGCGCAGATGAAAATGTTCCTCACCCGTTTTGGCATGGAAAGCCGGATGGTGATCTGCGGCGATCCCAAACAGGTCGATCTACCCGGGGGGGCGACCTTTTCCGGTCTGAACGACGCGGTCCAGCGGCTTGAAGGCGTCGACGGCATTTCGACGATCCGTTTCAATTCCGCCGATGTCGTTCGCCACCCGCTGGTTGGCCGTATCGTTGATGCCTATGAGGGCACGGATGGTTGAGGTCGAACTCGACCATAGCGACGAATGGGGTGATGGAACGGATTGGCAGGCAATTGCCGATGCCGCAGTCGCTGCGGCCTTCGCCTTTTCCTCGCATGGCAACTTGGCGAACGCAGCATTTTCCCTTTCGCTGAGCATCAACCTTTCGGTTGATGAAGAAGTGCACACATTGAACAGCCAGTGGCGTGGAAAGGACAAGCCGACAAACGTCCTCAGCTTCCCAATGCTGGATGCCGACGAAATAGCCGCCCTTGCCTTTACCGACGATGGAGAGGTGCTTTTGGGCGACATGATCCTTGCGCATGGCGTATGCGTGCGCGAGGCAGCGGAAAAAGGCATCTTCTTGGCAGATCATGTAACGCACCTGATTGTTCATGGCACGCTGCACCTGCTTGGCTATGACCATATCGATGATGCTGAGGCCGATCATATGGAAGCGATTGAGATAAAAGCGCTTGCGTCGCTTGGCCTTGCCAATCCATATAGCACGGATTGAAAACAATCTGGAGGCGGCAAAGCCAATCTGATGCCGGAGGGCGACAGTTTTACCGGGTCGAAAACACGATCCGATGACAATGGCGAAGGCCGATTATGGAAGCGCATCAGAGCGCTGATCTGGCGTCGGAACAATGAGCCTACGCTGCGCGAGCAGCTTGAAGAGAAAATTTCCGAACATGAAGAGGATGTCGAGGAAGGCGTAGAAGCCGAGGAAGACGGAGACCTGTCTGCCCCGGAGCGCGAGATGCTGCGCAACCTGCTGCATTTCTCCGAAAACCGCGTCGATGACGTGATGGTGCCGCGAAGCGACATTCTCGGTCTACGGGAAAACGCCAGTTTTGATGAAGCCGTGGCCGCTTTTGCCGAGCATGGCCATAGCCGGATGCCGGTATACAAGGACACGCTGGACAACATCACGGGCATGATCCACGTGAAAGATATCTTTGCAGTGCTGGCCGAAGGCAAGGAAAAGCCCGACAGCCTTGAGCCATTCATCCGCCAGCCACGCTATGTTCCGCAAAGCATGGGTGTGGTCGAACTGCTTGATGAAATGCGCAGGACGCGAACGCATCTTGCCATAGTGATCGATGAATATTCGGGCACCGAAGGTCTTGTGACCATCGAAGATCTTGTCGAGGAAATCGTCGGCGAGATCGAAGATGAACATGACGACGAACCCGAGGACATGTTTGCAGAGACTTCACCCGGCATATGGGAAGCCGATGCCCGCGCCGAACTTGATGACTTGGCCGACGAACTTGACGCCAAATTGTCCGAGGTGGACGAGGATGTAGACACGATCGGTGGCCTTGCCTTTGTTATAGCCGGCCAAGTGCCAGCGGTCGGCGATATGCTTGTGCATGGGGAAAGCGGCTGGAAGATCGAAATCGTCGATGGCGACGAACGGCGCGTCACCCGTGTGCGGCTCTATCGGCCGGAAGTGATCGGAGAAGCGGCGGGTTGAACTTAAAACCCCCGCTTCGCGGATCTGCCATTATTTCCCCCAGACAGCCTCCAGCCGTTCATCGCGGCCGCAGCGACTGCGGTAATAGCGATAACGGAGAGGGTTCTTGCGGGAATAATCTTGGTGATAATCTTCTGCCGGATAAAAGGTTACGCGCGGGACGATGCGCGGAGCGAGCGGGCGTTTGAAAAAGCCTTCCAGATAATCGCGCGATGCTTCGGCAGCCTTGCGTTCGCTCTCATTGCTGGGAAAAATGGCTGCGCGATAGCTTTCGCCCTTGTCGCAAAACTGCCCTTCCGCATCGAACGGATCTACATTTTTCCAGAATAGCGACAGCAATTGCGCATAGCGGATTTTCGATGGATCATAGGTCACCAGCACTGCCTCATAATGGCCCGTACCACCTGCGCTCACCGATTCATAATCAGGGTTTTTCGTGCGTCCACCGGTATAGCCAGACACAACATTGATCACGCCCGCTGCCTTTTCAAAATCCGCCTCGGCGCACCAGAAACAGGCCATTGCGAAAATGGCAGTCGTCCGTTCGGGTTTCGGCTGCGCACGCTCACTGCGCGCAGCTGCCATGGAAGTGCCAGCAATGATCGCCAACACCAGTCCTAAAGCCATGAGACCCAGTTTCTTCATTATTAATCACAACTCCATTCTTCAATGCCTGCAGAAGATACGAACAACACGCCAAAAGGTTGCATCAAAATGATTTAGGCCATGCCGTCGAGCAATTGCCGCGCGCGCCGACGCCAGTTGGCAGCAAGGCTTTCCAGATCGGAAAGTTCACGCAACGCATCCCGCGCGCGCGCCATTTTGTGCCCACCGCCAATCAACAGCTGAAAGGCCCGTTTCACCGTCCAACCATGTGTAGCGCCATGCGTCTGGATGATCTGGTCATCCGGCCCCACATTGCCTTCCTCGATCACCCGGAAGTAATAGCCGCTTCGGCCAGTGCGGATGACGCTTGCAGTCATGTCCTTCACTCCGAAAAGATGGTCGATTTTCCAGCAGGGCTGCCGACCTTGGCTGATTTCAACCAGCGCTTCGCCAATCTGGAAACGGTCACCGATCGCCACACGTTCTTCGGTCATTCCCCGGGCACTGATATTCTCGCCAAAGCCACCTAGCCGATCGAGCAGCGGGTGGGGCTCCGAGCCTTGCTGTGCAAAATCGTCGCGCCAAGCCGGATAATGTTCGGCGGGATAGATATGCACCGCCTTATCAGCATCGCCATGGACGCTGGGATCACCCACCCGGTCGCCCTCAAAACCGCGCAACGTCAGCCGGAGCTTGTCCTGAACCGGCTGGCGCGTTCCAATCGTGCTCATCGCACCATCAGCGCGGAAAGGCACAGGCTGCCCTGTCAGCAGCGCGTCGATGAATGTCTGGATCATGGCTGATCGTAACGCCACTGGTTTGGCTTGGCCATTGGCAATCCGCCATTGCCGCTTTAATAGCCTGCCGATGCAAACCAGCGATCTTCGCATTGCGCTTTTTAGCGGCAATTACAATTATGTGCGCGATGGCGCGAACCAAGCGCTAAACCGGCTTGTCGGCTATCTGCTGCGTCAGGGCGCGCAAGTGCGTGTCTATTCACCGACTGTCGAGGAACCCGCCTTCCC
>JAJTFR010000072.1 GCA_021298455.1 Sphingomonadales bacterium
CAGGTCTTGCAGACAAGCTGACCGATGGAACGATCTGGAAAGGCGCAGCGGGACGGCGCTTGGCCGAATTTGTCGAAGCGCTGGGCGATCAGGAACTGGAACTTTTGTCGGATGGGCAAGTCACGGCCTGGCCCGACCTGCTCGAGACAATGCTCGCCGATATTGCCATCCGGCCCGCTTATGGCCGCCACCCGCGTGTATCCATTTTCGGCCTGCTTGAAGCCCGCCTGCAATCGGCCGATCTGTTGATTTGCGCCGGGCTGAATGAGGGCACATGGCCGCAATTGCCTCAGCCGGACCCATGGCTGGCGCCGCATTTGCGACGGCAGCTCGATTTGCCGGGGTTGGACCGCAATATCGGGTTGTCCGCGCATGATCTTGGCAGTGCATTGGGTGCGCCGGAGGTTGTTCTGACACGGGCAAAGCGCGACCGCTCCGGTCCGTCCATAGCCTCGCGCTTTCTGCTTCGTATCCAGGCATTGTTTGGCGAAGGCCTGCAAGATGAGGCAGTGGCGCTGGACTTGGCACGTCGTCTGGACCACCCGGTTCAAGCCGTTTTGCCGCATGCGCGACCCGAGCCTTTGCCTTTAGCGGAGCAACGCAAGGTTGCCATTTCGATCACGCAGATGGATATGCTGAAGGCAGATCCTTACGCCTTCTATGCGCGTAATATCTTGAAGCTTGATGCGCTGAAGCCGGTGGATGCAGAACCTGATCCAGCTTGGAAGGGAACGCTGGTTCACAAGATAATCGAGGATTGGACGAAATCAGGGCAACGCGATCCCGACAGTCTGGTCGCCTTTGCTGAAGCCGCGCTCACTGATAGTAGCGTTGCTCCTGCCCTTCGGCTCTTGTGGCAGCCACGCATCATTGCGGGTTTGCGCTGGGTTGCGGCAAAAGTTGCCGCCAATAGCGATGATGGCAGGCAGATTGAAACATTTGAATCGAGAGCCGAAGGCGAGATTGCGGGCATTCGCGTCCATGGCCGTATCGACCGCATAGATAGGCAGTCGGATGGCACATTGGTGGTCGTTGATTATAAGACGGGCAGCCCGCCTGCGAAAAACAAGGTGGCCGCCGGCTATGCCTTGCAACTTGGGTTGAGCGGCGCGCTTGTCGAAGCCGGCGCGGTCAAAGGGCTTTCCGGGAAGGTCGCGGGCTTCGAATATTGGTCGCTTGCAAAGCAGAATGGCGATTTCGGCTATACAGCTTCGCCCTTGGCCAAAAAACCCAAAGATGGTGAACCTGACACGGCCAGCTTCACCGAATTCGCCAAGGCAGAGGCGAGCGCCGCCATCGGTCGGTGGATCACCGGTAATGCGCCGTTCAAGGCCAAGCTGAAACCCGATTATGCCGTGTATAAGGATTATGAACAGTTGATGCGGCTTGACGAATGGCTGGGTAGCGTCAGTTGGAACGAGGCCGATAATGGCAACTGAAAAGAAGCCCAATATCGATCACTTTACCGCTCCGCAGAAATCGGCGGTGGTCCCGGATGCGAATGTGTGGCTGAGCGCGTCGGCAGGTTCTGGCAAACCGCAGGTCTTGTCGGGTCGGGTGATCCGCCTACTGCTGGCAGGCGCGAAGCCTGAGGTAATCCTCTGCCTGACCTTCACCAAGGCAGCCGCCGCCGAAATGGCCGAGCGGATCAATCGCAAGCTCGCCAAATGGGTGATGATGCCCGATGATCAGCTTTTCTGGGAATTGGAGGCAATCGGAGCGCCATCCGATCCCGATGACCGCGATCATGCCCGGCGCCTTTTTGCCGACATATTGGATGCACCGGGCAGCGGCCTACAGATCATGACGATCCACAGTTTTTGCCAATCACTTCTTGCCAGTTTTCCGGAAGAGGCCGGCATCATGCCGGGGTTCGAGCCGCTGGATGATCGCACCAAGGCCGACTTGCAGAAAGAGGTGCTCGCGCAAATCGCGCAAGAAGCAGATCGTAGCGGCGACGGGTTCATCTCGGATAGTTTGCGCCAGTTGAGCATGGAACGGGGCGAAGATGGTGCATGGAGTTTCCTGCAACGCTGTGCCGCTGCGCTGCCAACCATGCGCGAGTTACCGGAAGGGCAGGGGCTGTTGACCTTTGTGCGCGCCAATCTGGGCCTGGACATGGAGGGGAACACCGACGATTTGGTCGCGTCGCTGCTGTGCGATGAAGTCATCGACCTTGTGTCTATCCGGGCGGTATATGAGCTTAACGTCGAATGGGGCACAAGCCGCGGGCGAGAACGCGCGAACAAGATAGCGCAATGGCTGGAAATGGACCCGATCGGGCGTGGACTGGCGATTGACTTGATCCATAACTGCTGGACGAAGGGCGATGGCGAACCGATGATCGCCACCAAGGGGTTTACGCCGGGCAACGATGAATATGCATCCATTGCGTTAGACTTGCATCTATGGACCAAGGCGTTGAGCGAAAAGGTGGCGCTAGCGCGCTATGCCGACCGCCTTGCCAATGCGCTGTTTGCCGGCAAGTCTTTTGCACTGCGCTATGAAGCGGCCAAACGTGCGCGCGGTCTGGTCGATTTCGATGATCTGATCAACAAGGCGGCCGACCTGCTGACCACCAACGGCATGACCGAATGGGTGCGCTATAAGCTGGATCGGCGGATTGACCATATCCTTGTCGACGAGGCGCAGGATACCAATGCCCGCCAATGGGCCATCATCGAATCGCTCTCGGGCGATTTCTTTGCAGGCGCAGGCGCGAAGGACGAAACGCTGCGGACCATTTTTGCGGTCGGTGATTTCAAACAGGCGATCTATGGATTCCAGGGTACCGATCCTGCCCGCTATCGTGAGGCAGGCGAGCGCTATGCCATGCGCCTTGCCGAACAGGAACGCGAACTCAGCCAGTTGACGCTGTCGCGCTCCTTCCGTTCGACCCAGCCCATTCTCGGGCTGGTCAATGGGGTGATCAACACGCTGGGCCATGCGCGTTTCGGCCTGATGGATTACATCGACGATCATATTTGCGAAAAACCCGACATTGGCTCGGTTGAATTAATCGAGCCCATCCTGTCTGTGGCCGCCAACGAAAATGACGAAGGTGACAGCGACGAGGAGAAATGGCTTGGCCCGGAGAAGCGCGAACTGGCCGCCATTCTGGCAAAGAGGATCAAGGCGCTGGTCGATGAGCGCCCGATTTTGGCTAGCGGCAAGCCATTGACCCCAGGCGACATCATGGTGCTGTTTCGCAAACGTACCGAGGTCGCATCGCTTTTGGTTGCCCGGCTGCACACGTTGAATGTGCCGGTTTCCGGGATTGACCGGATGCAGATTGGTGAACAACTGGCGGTACAGGATCTGCTATCCGCCATCCGTTTTGCCCTGCAGCCCCAAGATGATCTGAGCCTCGCCTGCCTGTTGGTATCGCCTCTGCTGGGTTGGACGCAGCAGCAATTGCTTGATCATGGCTATCGATCCGAACGGATTTCGCTGTGGCAGCATCTGCGGCGCGACGAAAGCCTGGCCGATGATCTGGCGCCGTTGCATGCCCTATTGGCGAGTGCGGATTTCACGACGCCGTTCGAGTTCATCGAACAGATATTATCCGGCCCGACGCGGGGACGAGAGAAATTTGTCGCAAGGCTCGGTGAGCAAGTGCTCGTTCCAATCGAGGAGTTTCTCAACCTCGCAATTGAATTCGAACAATCGCGCAGCGGCACCTTGCAGCAATTCCTCGACTGGTTTGAAAGCAATCCCGGCGAAATAAAACGCGAACGCCTTGCCGGAAGCAATGAAGTGCAGATCATGACGGTTCATGGCGCAAAGGGGTTGCAGGCGCCGGTCGTCATTCTGGCAGATGTCACCGTTGACCCTGAGGCGCGCGGTAATCGCGACCCCGGCACTAGTCTGCCAATTGGCGACGGGCTTAACCTGCCGTTGCTGCGTATCGACAAGGATTTGCGCATCGGCCTGCTCGTCGAGATTGAGGAAGAGCGAGAAGCGCGCGAGGTGAATGAGCATTACCGGCTGTTATATGTCGCGCTTACCCGTGCCGAAGAAAGGCTGATCATGGCCGGCAGTCTGGGCGCAAAGCAAGATGCGCCAAAGCCGGATAGCTGGTATTGCGCGATTGAGCGCGCATTGGATGCCATTGGCGCACATATGATCGAGGATGTCAGCGGATATCGTTCGCGTCTTTATCGGGGGGCTTTGGACAACGGGGTTGCGGCCCCTGATGGATCAACCTCGAACATCACGCCCAAAACGGAACTTCCTCAATGGCTGGTCGATGCTGCCGCGCCCGAAGCGCAGCCTCCACGCCCGCTCGCACCTTCGCAACTTGACGATAGCGATACGGGCGACAAGCCGGCGATTGCAGCTTTGCGTTTTGCTGCCGAGCGCGGGAAGTTAATCCACGGCTTGATTGAGCGGTTCGTTGCCGACCGCCGCGACCGGTTTGAGCAGGACGCGGCCCAATGGCTGCTCATGCGGGATACATCGCGCAACCATGATCATGGCGAGATGATCGGTCAGATATTGAAGCTTGTTGATGATCCGCGCTGGATTTCCTTGTTTTCCGCAGATGCCCGGGCGGAGGTTCCGATTGCCGCCTTGGTAGGGCAGACGGTGGTGTCGGGGCGTATCGACCGACTGGTAGCGGTGGATAGCGAAATCAGGATCGTTGATTTCAAGACATCGCGACGGGTTCCGGGCTCGGCTGCAGATGTGCCGCTATCGGAATTGCGGCAGATGGCGCATTATGTTGCCGCGGTCGAACGGATATTCCGGGCGCACAAAGTATCTGCCGCGCTGCTTTACAC
Source organism: Sphingomonadales bacterium (assembly GCA_021298455.1). Taxonomy (GTDB): domain Bacteria; phylum Pseudomonadota; class Alphaproteobacteria; order Sphingomonadales; family Sphingomonadaceae; genus Sphingorhabdus_B; species Sphingorhabdus_B rara. Next base: position 4,782 of record JAJTFR010000072.1, read on the forward strand.
CCATGCACCTGCGATGATCGCACTGAACCAAAACGATCTTGCCCCGCATCGCCCTGTTTGAACGGACAAAGCAAAACTTTGGCGCGCCCGTCTTGCAACGGGCCGTCGCGGACCATACAATCATAAGCAAAGAAGGAGTATTTTTGATGGCTACCAAAGCAGTTGGCGACAATGATTTTGCAACCGAAGTGCTTGGCTCTTCCAAGCCGGTGCTCGTGGATTTCTGGGCCGAATGGTGCGGCCCGTGCAAGATGATCGGCCCCAGCCTTGAAGAAATCAGCGAGGAACTGGGCGAGAAGGTGACGATCGCCAAGCTCAACATTGACGATCATCCGGACACGCCGGGCAAATATGGCGTACGCGGCATTCCTACCATGATCCTGTTCAAGGATGGCGAAATTGTTGAGACAAAGGTCGGCGCAGCGCCCAAGGCCGCAATCAAGAGCTGGCTCGAAGCCGCGCTCTAACTGCGATAATCCGCATTGATGCTGATATAGCCATGGGTCAGGTCGCAGGTCCACACGGTGGCGCTGCCTGACCCGAGGCCGATATCGACGCCGATGCGGATTTCCTGACCCTTGAGATGCGCAGCAACCGGGGTCTCATCATAGCCTTCGATGGCAAGGCCATTTTGTGCGACCAGCGTTGCCCCAAAGCGGATAGACAACAGGTCACGATCGGCAGGTTCGCCGGCCTTACCCACCGCCATCACGACCCGGCCCCAATTGGCGTCTTCGCCTGCGATAGCGGTTTTTACCAGCGGTGAATTTGCAATGGCGAGCGCGATGCGGCGCGCGCTATCATCTGCAACGGCGCCTGTGACGTTGATTTCGATGAACTTCTGCGCACCTTCGCCATCACGTACGACAAGATGCGCCAACTGGCGGCAGACATCATGCAGCGCGGAGGCAAAAGCATCTGCGCCGGCATCGTCGAAGCAGGTGAGAGGGGCATTGCCTGCCTTGCCAGTCGCAAAGGCGAGAACGGTGTCGCTCGTCGAAGTATCGCTATCTACTGTGATGCAGTTGAAGGTCGCGCCATTGCTTGTGCTGAGCAGATGTTGAAGAAAGCCAGGTTCGATTGCCGCATCGGTGAAGATATAGCCGAGCATCGTTGCCATGTCGGGTGCGATCATGCCGCTCCCCTTGATGACGCCGACTATCTCTATCCGCTTGCCACCGACCATCGCGCTCGCGCTTGCACCCTTGGCGAAGGTATCCGTGGTGCCGATCGTGTCGGTAATATCCTGCCAACTGCAAGTTTCAGCGGTGAAGGCGGCGTTCAGGCCGGCTTCTGCCTTGTCCTTGGGGAGGGGCACCCCGATCACGCCTGTCGATGATACAAAGACTTGGGTAGGGGCACATCCAAGATGGGCGGCAACCTGCGCGGTTATCGCGTCAACGGCTTCACGCCCGCGATGGCCGGTAAAGGCATTGCTGTTACCGGCATTGACGACCAGCGCGCGCGCCAGCCCTCCTTTCAAATTGTCGCGGCAAAGTTCAACCTCGGCCGAGCAGCAGATATTGCGTGTCGTTACCCCTGCTACCGCCGTGCCTTCGCACAATTCGACATAAGTGAGATCGCAGCGATCCCAATCCTTGTACCGAGCCCGTGCCACGCGCTTCGTCACGCCGCCAATTTCGGGCATGTCGGGGAAGGGCAGGGCAAGAGGGGATGTTGACATCATTTAAACAGACTTCCGCTACTATATGCGGGTCGCAATGGGGATGGACGCAAGTGCAAGTCAACCCTATATGCAAATCCAGACAGGGGTTTCGCCCATAATGCGTTTGCTGCTTTACATTGTTGCATTGTTGACCGGGTTCACGGCAGCGGAAGCCGCGCGTCCGGTTTCCGCAGCTGCGCAGACCAACGCTGCTTCTCCGGTTCAGTTGATGCAGCCCATGGCAGCTGTTGCGGCCGTGCACACCAGTCAGGTGCTGCCAAGCCGCGTTGAGTCAAGGCTGCTTGATCAGAATCTGGCTGCAGTACCGGCCATGGTTCGTAGCGTCACTTTGTCTACGCCCGTCAGCAGGGCTGAGCGCGCGCGCGAGTAAGCCTCGCTGGCGCGATATGCGCCTTCTGCACATGAACTGCCCTGTGATTTCACAGCGGAACAACCATTACCTATTCAAAGGCTCTCCCTATGCTCGGCAAAATTGCCAAATCCATGTTCGGTTCGTCGAACGACCGTTATGTCGCGAAAATCATGAAGATTGTTGGCAAGATCAACGCTCTTGAAGACCAGATAGCCGCGCTTTCCGATGATGAACTGAAGGCACAGACGGAGCGTTTTCGCGAACGCCTGCAGGCTGGCGAAACCCTTGACGATATCCTGCCAGAGGCGTTTGCGACGGTGCGTGAGGCATCGAAGCGCACGCTCGGTATGCGCCATTTCGATGTGCAGATGGTGGGCGGCATCGTGCTCCACCGCGGCGAAATCGCCGAAATGCGCACCGGTGAAGGCAAGACTCTGGTGGCAACGCTCGCCACCTATCTCAACGCCATCGAAGGCAAGGGCGTGCATGTTGTTACCGTGAACGACTATCTCGCGAAGCGCGACGCGGAATGGATGGGTCAGATCTACAGCTATCTTGGCCTTTCCACCGGCGTAATCGTGCCCAATCTGACCGAGAATGAGCGGCGCGACGCTTATAATTGCGACATCACCTATGCGACCAATAACGAGCTGGGCTTCGATTATCTTCGCGACAATATGAAGCATGAGCGCAACCAGATGGTGCAGCGCCCGTTCAACCATGCGATCGTTGACGAAGTCGACTCGATTCTGATCGATGAAGCGCGTACGCCGTTGATCATTTCGGGTCCGACCGATGACAAGTCAGAACTGTATCGCGCCGTCCATGAAGTCGTTCTCCAGCTGGATGAAGGCGATTATGAGAAGGACGAGAAACAGCGCAGCGTGATGCTGACTGAAGATGGCACCGAAAAGGCCGAGCGCCTGCTCGAAGGTGCGGGCCTTCTGATCGGCAGCAACCTGTATGATTATGAAAATACGCAGGTCGTGCATCATCTTGACCAAGCGCTCAAAGCCAATGTGATGTTCAAGCGCGATACCGATTACATCGTCAAAGATGACGAAGTGATCATCATCGACGAATTTACAGGGCGTATGATGGATGGCCGCCGTTGGTCAAACGGCCTCCACCAAGCCGTCGAAGCCAAGGAAGGTGTGCCGATCAAGCCGGAAAACCAGACGCTGGCGACGATCACATTCCAGAATTATTTCCGCATGTACCCCAAGATTTCGGGGATGACAGGCACGGCTGCGACCGAGGCGCAGGAATTTTTCGACATTTACAAGCTGAACGTCGTCGAAATCCCGACCAATGTGCCGGTGCAGCGGATCGACGAAAATGACGAGTTCTACAAAAATACCGCAGACAAGTTCGCTGCAATTGCCAAAACGATCAAGGAAGCGAATGACCGCGGCCAGCCCGTTCTGGTCGGCACGGTTTCAATCGAGAAATCGGAGCTTCTGTCGGAATATCTGAACCAGGAGGGCGGGCCGCCTCGGTGCGGTAACAATCGCCACCAACATGGCCGGCCGAGGTACCGACATCAAACTGGGCGGTAACCTTGAATATCGCATCGACGACGAACTCGCCGAAATGCCTGAAGGCGCGGAACGTGAGGCAGCGCTCGCGGCGATCAAGGCGGAAATTGAGGCCGAAAAGGCCAAGGTGCTTGAGGCAGGCGGGCTTTTCGTTCTGGCAACCGAGCGGCATGAAAGCCGCCGTATTGATAACCAGCTGCGTGGCCGTTCTGGCCGTCAGGGTGACCCTGGCCTTTCGCGCTTCTACCTCTGCTTAGAGGATGATCTGCTGCGCATTTTCGGGTCTGAAACGCTATTTGCCAAGATGATGAACAGCTCGCTGGAAGATGGCGAAGCCATTGGCGGCAAATGGCTTTCGCGCGCGATCGAAACCGCGCAGAAAAAGGTCGAGGCCCGCAACTACGACATCCGTAAGCAGTTGGTTGAATATGATACGGTGATGAATGACCAGCGTAAGGTCATTTACGAACAGCGCAGCGACATCATGGATGCCGATGCGGTCGATGATGTCCTCGACGATATGCTGCAAGAAACCGTTAATGCAATTGTCGGCGAAAACTGCCCGCCGGAAACCTATCCCGAACAATGGGATGTTGATGGCCTGAAGAGACGAACCGACGAAATTCTTGGCATGAAGCCGGACATTGATGGCTGGTTGACCGAAGAAGAAATCGATCCCGAAATCGTTGAAACACGCCTTGCCGATGCAGCGGTGGCAAAGCTTACCGAAAAGCGTGCCGCCATCGACGCAACGCTGTTCCGCCAGATTGAAAAGCAGGTGCTGCTCCAGAATCTGGACTGCGCAGAAAAACCCGATCAACGAATATAAGGCCGAGAGCTTTGGTCTGTTCGAACGCATGTTGACTGCGATCCGTGAGGACATCGTGAAAACGATGCTGACCAACGAGTTTGTAGTGCAGGCACCGTCGATGGATGGCGATCTGCCGGAACTGCCCGATTTTCTAACCACCCATTTCGATCCGCTGACCGGTGAGGATGATAGCGGCGATGTGGACGGCGCAGATTTGGGCCTGATCCGCGCATCCATCCCGGCGCGGCAGGTCGCGATGGATCCGGGCGAGGGCGATCCCTTTGCCAGCAATCCCAACATCCGTCGCAATGATCCCTGTCCGTGCGGGTCTGGCCAGAAATATAAGCACTGCCACGGATCATTCTGATCGGCTGTTGATATGAGCGCGATACTGCCCCTGCTGTTTGGCATTATTGCGCTCATCTATGCGTCTGTCGGTTTTGGCGGGGGATCGTCCTATACGGCGATCTTGACGCTTACAGGGATTGAACCCAAGCTGATCCCGATCATTTCGCTGTGCTGCAATATCGTCGTTGTCACGGGTGGTACCATCCGTTTCTGGCGCGCTGGCTTGATCGACTGGAAGATCATGGCGCCGATGCTGGCCATTTCAGCGCCCATGGCCTTTGTCGGAGGGCTTACGCCACTGAAGGAACAGACCTTCCTCCTGATTTTGGGGGGAACGTTGCTGCTATCTGCCATTGCCCTTCTGCTGCCGCAGCAACGTCTGTCGCCCATGAAGCTGCCCCAGCCGGTAGTTCTAGGCCTTTCGGGTATTGTGGGGCTTCTTGCAGGACTTTCGGGCATTGGGGGCGGCATATTCATGGCCCCAGTGCTGCACCTCATCCGATGGGCGGATGAACGGCGAATCGCAGCCTTTGCTTCGCTCTTCATCTTGGTGAATTCGATCACCGGCCTTGCTGGACAACTGACCAAGGGCGGTATCGAATCATTTGCTGAACCGGCAGCAAGCTATTGGCCATTGCTGCTTGCCGTGCTGATCGGTGGCCAATTAGGCAGCATGGCTGGAATCCGCTTATTTCCGCCACAATGGCTGCGCCGCGTAACCGCAATATTGGTCGGCTACGCCGCTATCCGGCTGCTTTTGCAAACCATCTGATTTTCTGGAAAAAAACTGGCTCCCCGGGACGGATTCGAACCGCCGACCAACCGGTTAACAGCCGGTTGCTCTACCGCTGAGCTACCGGGGAGCAGCCCGATTGCATCGGGCAGGCGCGCCTATGGCTTGGCCGGAAACAAAATGCAAGGCCTCAGGTGACAAATTGTTCCATTGCGATGCGATCATCGAGCGCATGTTCGGGATCAAAAAGCAATGTGAGCGAACGATTGCGATCAAGTTCAACCTCGACCGACGCAATATCGCGGATTTCGCGCTGGTCTGCGACGGCGCTGACCGGACGCTTGCCGCTTTCCATTATGGTAAGCCGCACGACATAGCGATCCGGCAAGATTGCGCCTTTCCAGCGGCGCGGGCGGAATGGACTGATCGGTGTCAGCGCGAGCAGCGAGCTATCGAGCGGGAGAATCGGTCCATTGGCCGAGAGATTATAGGCGGTCGAGCCCGCTGGCGTGGCGACCAATATGCCGTCGCAGATCAATTCGTCCAAAACCGTGCGGCCATTGACATCGATCTGCAGCTTGGCGGCCTGCCGGGTTTCCCTAAGCAGCGATACTTCGTTGATCGCCGGAAGCGAGAAGCGCTGGCCAGAAGTGGTTTCAACCGTCGCCATCAACGGCGTCACTGAAATGCTCTTTGCGCGCTCTAACCGATTTAGCAATTCCTCGGGGCGCCAGTTGTTCATCAGAAAGCCGATGGTGCCCAGATTCATCCCATAGGCGGGAAGATCGCGTCGTTGTTCAAGCAGGCGGTGCAGCAATTGCAGCAGGAAGCCATCACCGCCGAGGGCGATGACAGCATCGGCATCCTCAATCGGCACAAAATCATGCAACTCGCGCAACTGGCGTTCGGCTTCGCGGGCGGGTTCACCAGCAGATGCCACCAATGCGAGGCGGGCAAAGCGGCTCATCCGCCGGTCGCATTCATATGGCGGGCAAGACGAAGCGACCGATCGGCCATTTGGCGTTCAAAATCATGGCGTTCGGGTTTCAATTTCAGTGCCTTTTGCAAAAGGCGATCAACCCCTGCCACGCCTTCTTCGCGGATGGCTGCGCGAAGATCGACATGTAAGCTCGATCCCAGGCACATGTAAATTTTGCCATCTGTGGTCAGTCGCAGGCGATTGCAATCGTCGCAGAAATTGTCGCTCATCGGGGTGATCAAACCCAATCGAACGCCGAGGGGTTCAATTTGCCAATATCGTGCCGGTCCGGCCGTGCGGTGCGGCAGTGAATCCAGTTTCCAATGCGCGTGAAGCGGTGCGCAAAACTCTTCAAGCGCAATAAACTGATCAGTGCGGCCAGCTACGCCGTCGCCTAGAGGCATCGTTTCGATAACCGCAAGGTCGAGGCCATTATCACCGCAGTAGCGCACCATAGGGACAATCTCGTCCTCATTGATGCCGCACAGGGCAACCATGTTGATGCGTACAGCTATGCCCATCGCCCGGACTGCAGCTATGCCGTCCAGCACCTCATTCAACTGCCCGCCCCGTGTGATTGTGGCAAATCGGTCGGCGTGAAGACTGTCGAGGCTGACATTGATCCGGCGGATATTGGCGGCCAGAATGTCATCGGCATGGGCGCGCAGGCGGCTGCCGTTGGTTGTGAGTGTCAATTCATCAAGCCGTCCAGTCGCGACATGGGCTCCCAACTGCCGCATCAACAGCCCGATATCACGCCGCACGAGCGGCTCACCGCCGGTCAGCCGAATCTTGCGAATGCCATGATCGATAAACCGGTCGGATAGCAGGGCTATCTCGGCATAATCGAGCAATTCAATCCGCGGCAGAAAGGTCTGCTGTTCGGGCATGCAATAATGACAACGGAAATTGCACCGGTCTGTAACCGATATCCGTAAATAGTCGATCTGGCGTCCAAATCCGTCGCGCATGCCAATCACCTAATGCGCGGATATGATGCTGGCAATGCTTGCTAAAGATTTTAGTGCTATGCGCCTGAAATGCCTGTCCGCGCCCTGATTCCCACTATCCGAATCGCACCAGCGCGCGATGCGCATTTATGGCTGTCCGCTTTCGAGGCGAGTGCGGGCCGGTCGGCGACACTTTTACTGCTCGGCATTCGCGATCTGAAACAGATTAATGACCTGCACGGCCGCGATGTCGGCAATGTTGTGATCAACGCCGTTGGCAGACGGATTGCCGAGGCGGCTGCTTCGGTCGAAAACATCGTCATGGTCGCGCGCATGCCCGGTCGAGAGTTTCTGGTGATTATCGGCCATCCCAATGGCAAGGGCGTTTCCGAGGCTGTGGCGCGAAAATTCCTGGCGGCCGTGTCGGGTGATGTCGGTCCACAAGGCGTTGAGATCCACATCAGCGCGCGAATCGGCATGGCGGCAGCTGTACCAGGACAATCAGGCACTATACTGCTCCAGCGTGCGCAATCGGCCTTGGCGGCCGCCTATGCGCACAAAGGGCGGAAATATGCACTTGCGGCGCCGCTGACAGCTGAGAATATGGTGGCCAATGCGACGCTTGACCGCGATTTGCGCGGCGCGATCGAGCAGGGACAGATTGCCCTTTTGTTGCAGCCACAATTTTCCGTCGTGAACGGTCAACTGACCGGTGCAGAGGTTCTCGCACGTTGGGCGCACCCGCATTTCGGTGAACTTGGCGCTGCCCAGCTGTTTGCAGCAGCTGATCGGTGCGATCTTCGCGAAGAGCTTTCAGATCTGGTGCAGCGGAAGGCGATTGCCATCGCAGCGAACTGGCCTGCCGCGCTCGAACCGCTGCGGCTGTCAATCAATATGGGCGCTGGCGAGTTGACCGATGATTATGCACGTCATCTGTTTGACATGCTTGCGACCTCAGGTTTTTCGCCGAACCGGCTGACACTGGAACTGACCGAGGAAAGCCTTGTGCGCGATATCGATCTGGCGTCGGCGCAGCTGCAGGTTTTGCGGAAGCGCGGTATCCGCATCGCACTCGACGATTTCGGGACCGGCTATTCCAGCCTTGCCTATCTGAAGCGCCTACCCATTGATTTTCTGAAGCTGGATAAGGCGATGGTCCCTGACATTGATGGTCAGGGTAAGGACCGCATCATCGTGCGTGCGATCATAGCCATGGGCCATGCGCTTGACTTGCAGATCATCGCCGAAGGCGTGGAGCGCCAAGCCGAACTGGAGGTGCTGCGCGCAGAGGGGTGCGATTACTTCCAGGGCTATCTCCGGTCGCAGCCGCTTGCGCCCGACGATTTTACAGGTTTCGCGCTTGCCGAGGCGCAAGGGCGAGCGGGACGGAACGCCTAGGCTGCCTTCCGCGCGAGGCCGGCGAGCCCCTTGGACAATTGCAGGCACCCGTTGAGCTTGCTGGCAGGATCGGGCCAGTTGCGGGTGATCACCAGCTTGCTGTCCGGGCGAAGCTTAGCTGTCGCCCCCAGCCGCTCGACATAAGCCAAGAGGCCCGCAACATTGGGCGGGCGGTCTTCATGGAAGCTAACAAGCGCGCCGCGCGCGCCGCATTCGATCTTTGAAACCTGCGCGACGAGCGCATTTTGCTTGATCTCGATAAGTTTAAGCAGGTTTTGCGTCGGTTCGGGGATAGGACCGAAGCGGTCGGCAATTTCGGCAGCAAGACCTTCGATTTCCAGCGCGCCGTCCAGATCGTTGAGCCGGCGGTAAAGCGCCATGCGTACCGACAGGTCTGGCACATAATCTTCGGGGATCAGGATTGGTGCATCGATGGTGATTTGTGGGCTGAAACCTTCGCGTGGTTTGGCAAGCCCTTGGCTCTCGGCCCGAACCTCAAGAATCGCGTCTTCGAGCATCGACTGGTATAATTCAAAGCCGACTTCCTTGATATGGCCGGACTGTTCATCGCCCACCAAATTGCCGGCGCCGCGTATATCAAGATCATGGCTTGCCAATTGGAAACCAGCGCCGAGGCTATCGAGATCGCTCAACACCTTCAGCCGCTTTTCAGCGGTCTCGTTGAGTACACGGTCCACCGGCTGCGTCAGATAGGCATAGGCGCGAAGTTTTGACCGCCCGACGCGACCACGCAGCTGATAAAGCTGCGCCAATCCGAACCGGTCGGCACGGTGGATGATGAGGGTGTTTGCACTCGGAATATCAAGACCGCTTTCGATGATCGTCGTCGACAGCAGAACGTCGTACCGCTTGTCATAAAAGGCGGTCATCCGCTCTTCGATTTCCCCGGCGGACATCTGGCCATGCGCGGTGACGAACTTCACCTCGGGCACCTGTTCCCGAATGAAATCCTCGATTTCTGGCAGATCCGAAATGCGTGGAACGACAAAGAAGCTCTGCCCGCCGCGATAATGTTCGCGCAGCAAGGCTTCGCGCATCACTACCTCGTCCCAAGGCATGACATAGGTGCGCACCGCGAGCCGGTCGACCGGCGGGGTCTGGATCACCGACAATTCGCGAAGGCCCGACATAGCCATTTGCAAGGTGCGCGGAATGGGCGTTGCCGTCAGCGTCAGCATATGAACGTCGGTTTTCAGTGCCTTCAGCTGTTCCTTGTGGTTGACGCCAAATCGTTGCTCCTCATCAACGATGACCAACCCCAGCCGTTTGAAGTTCACTGTCTTGGACAAAACCGCATGGGTGCCGATCACGATATCGATCGATCCGTCGGCAAGGCCATCGCGGGTCTTGGTGGCCTCTGCTGCGGGAACGAGGCGAGACAGCCGGCCCAGTTGCAAAGGCGTATCCGCAAAACGTTCGACGAAATTGGAAAAATGCTGCCGGGCGAGCAGGGTGGTCGGTGCAATCACCGCTACCTGATAGCCGGACATGGCCGCTGCAAAGGCGGCGCGCATTGCAACCTCCGTCTTGCCAAAGCCGACATCGCCGCAAACCAATCGGTCCATCGGTGTGCCGTTGGCAAGATCGTCGAGCACCTCGGTTATGACGCGGTCCTGATCTTCGGTTTCCGAATACGGAAAGCGATCAACGAACGATGCATAGGCCGACGGATCAAGCTCCATCGTAACGCCGGGGCGAAGCGCGCGTTGGGCGGCCGTCGCAATAAGTTCATGCGCGATCGCGGTGATGCGTTCTTTCAGCTTCGCCTTGCGCCGCTGCCATGCCTCGCCGCCAAGTCTGTCGAGGCCGACCGCACCTTCGCCGCCGCTGCCATAGCGCGACAGAACGTCGATATTTTCAACCGGGACATAAAGCTTGTCGCCGCCCGCATAGACCAACGTAACACAATCATGCGGGCTTTGACCGACCGGGATGGAGGCAAGACCTTCATAGCGGCCGATGCCATGTTCGACGTGAACTATCAGGTCACCCGGCGTAAGCGTGGCCATTTCGGCCAGAAACGCGTCGGCGCTTTTCTTTGATTTGCGGCGGCGGACAAGCCGGTCGCCCAATATGTCCTGTTCTGAAAGCAGCGCGACGTCGGGCGTAGAAAAGCCATGGTCAATCGGCAAGACGACCATCGCGACGGTCTTGCTGGTCGCTGTGCCAAGTGCCGCCTGCCAGCCATCGGCCTCGGCAAGTTTCGGCGCACCATGATCCGACAACAGGCCTTTCAACCGTTCGCGCGCACCGCGGGAATAGCTGGCGATGATTGGCTTTTGCCCGGCGCGCTGGCTTTCCTTCAAATAGGCAGCAACGGCTTCATACACATTGTCTTTGCGGGCACGTTCGGGCGCAAAATCCCGCCCCGCCGAGATCCCGAAATCAACCACCTGCGCCATTTCTGGCGCTGGAAACGGCGTGAGCAGATGGGCGCGATGGTCATCGCACAAGGCCTGCAATTCGGCGCTCGTCAGATAAAGCTTTTGCGGTGCCAGTGGGCGATAGCTTCCCGGGCTTGCGGACTGCGCCTTTTCACGGTTGGCGTGATAATCGGCAATTGCCTCGAACCGGGCTTCGCCCGCGGCAAGCGCCGCCTGATCGCGAATGATCAGCGGATCTCTCCCAAGATGGTCGAGCAATGTCACCATCCGGTCTTCGAAAAGCGGGAGCCAGTGATCCATTCCGGCAAGACGCCTGCCTTCGGACACAGCCTGATAAAGCGGGTCGCCGGTCGCAGTGCCGCCAAACAGATCACGA
>JAJTFR010000190.1 GCA_021298455.1 Sphingomonadales bacterium
GGCGCCGACCTTCGGGGCAAGCGAATCGTTGTCGCCATGTCGGGCGGCGTCGATTCGTCGGTTGTTGCTGCGCTTGGGGCGCGTTCCGGGGCGGAAACGATTGGCGTAACGTTGCAGCTTTATGATAATGGTAGCGCGGTCAAGCGCGCGGGAAGTTGCTGTGCGGGGCAGGACATTCGCGATGCGCGGTCCGTCGCCGACCGGTTAGGCATCAACCATTATGTCTTCGACCATGAGAGTCGTTTCCGCGATTCTGTGATCGATCATTTTGCGGACGAATATATGCGCGGTCGCACGCCTATTCCTTGCGTGCGCTGTAATATGGGGGTGAAGTTTACCGATCTATTCCGGCTGGCAAAAGAACTGGGCGCGGATTGCCTCGCGACCGGCCATTATGTCAGACGGGTAAATGGAACGTCTGGACCTGAATTGCACCGTGCGCTCGATCCTGCGCGCGACCAGAGTTACTTCCTTTTCGCAACCACGATCGAGCAACTCTCTTATCTGCGCTTTCCACTGGGCGGAATGCCCAAGCCGCAGGTGCGGGCGATTGCTCAGGAACTGGGGCTCGTTGTTGCGAACAAACCGGACAGTCAGGATATCTGCTTCGTGCCGGAGGGCGACTATGCATCGGTCGTTCGCAAGGTTCGTCCCGAAGCGGACAGCGATGGCCCGATCGTCGATCTTCAAGGGCGAGAGCTGGGCCGGCATAAGGGCTTGATCCATTATACCGTCGGGCAAAGACGCGGTCTGGAGATAGGTGGGCTTGCCGAGCCCCTTTATGTTGTCCGGCTTGACCCTGAGAAGCAAGCTGTGGTCGTCGGACCGAAACGGGCGCTTGCAGTGTCGGCTGCCCGCATAATTGAGCCAAATTGGCTTGGTGCGGTCGAGGGCAGGGCGGTGATGGCTAAGGTACGCTCACTTGCAAAACCGGTGCCCGCAAGGATTGATGGCGAATGGCTGCGTTTTGATGCGGACGAATATGGTGTCGCGCCGGGGCAGGCGGCTGTGCTTTACGATGGCGATCGTGTGTTGGGCGGAGGCTGGATCGAGGAAACCGCTTCCGCGCTGGCGGATATTGCCGCCTGATTAATCGATCGCGTCAATTTCGGCCTGATTAAGCTGCAAACAACCGAAACTTCCGCGACGCTCGGCATAGGCTTCTGCAAGCAGCGGGATAGAAGCGCGAATGCGCTGATTTTCGTCGTCTGCGGTTAGGCGCACCATTTCCATCCCCGGTTCGAAATCGCTTTCGCAGGAGGCAAGCTGTCGGCCTTCGATATAGCGGCAAGAGCAGGCAATATGTGCGCCATAGGAAGCGCCCAGTTTTGCCTGCGACTTGATGTGCGCAAAATTGAGGGCAAACCAAAGTGCCGCCAGCCCGATTAGCGCGACGGCGACATAGCCGATTTTCTTGCGCAGTGGCATCGGGCTGTTCGCGCCATGGTTTGAACTTGCGGTTGCCATTACATTCCTTCCTGGTGCATTCACCGTTCACGATGCCTAGATTCAAACTGCTGTACCATGCAACTGCGATTTCCTTCATGCTTTCGGCGTGCGGGGAAAATGCGGACGCCGATCCGCAACCAGCGGGGCCCGGAACCGAAACAATTGCTGCTGATGCTGCGCCCGGCCAGGAACGGCTCTCGGCTATCGCACCGTTTTTCGAGGACCCGGCGCTGGCCGAAACCCGTGCGCTTGTTGTGATGCAAGGCGGGCGGATTGTCGCAGAACGCTATGCATCGGGTTATGGTCCCGAAACCCGCTTGATCAGTTGGTCAATGGCAAAAAGCGTTACCGCAACGCTGGTCGGCCTAATGGTTGCCGACGGGCTACTCGTTCTGGATGATCCGGCACCGGTTCCCGAATGGTCAAGCCCGGGGGATCCGCGCGCAAAGATAACATTGCGGCAGTTGCTGCACATGGCGTCAGGCCTTGATCACACCGAAATGGCCGAGGGCGAAAAAGAAATCTACGACGCAGATACCACAAGATTACTATTCCTCGATGGGCGCGAGAATGTCGCCAGTTATGCTGAGAAACGTAATCTCGAGGCCCAGCCGGGCGGCAAATTTGAATATTCGACGGCCACAACGCATATCCTTGCAGACATCATGACACGGACATTGACTGACAGCCGGGACCCTGTGGTGCGCAAAAATGCGATGCTCGATTATGCCCGCGGTCGACTGTTCGAACCGCTGGGAATGAATAGCGCAGTTCCTGAATTTGATCGTAGCGGAACGATGCTGGGTGGAAGCATGATTCATGCAACGGCGCGCGACTGGGCCAAGTTTGGGGAATTTCTGCGTAACAACGGCTCGGTCCGTTCGGCGCAGATCATGCCAACCAGCTGGGCCCGCTTCATGAAAGCGTCAAGCGCGACGGATGCAGCTTATGGCGGGCAGCTTTGGCTGAACAAGCGTCGGCCTGCGGGAAGCGACCAGGTGCTGTTTCCCGGTAAAGCCCCATCGGATGTATTTGCTGCGCTGGGCCATCTTGGCCAGTTCGTGATAGTTTCGCCGCAGCATCGGCTGACCATTGTACGCCTCGGCAAAACGCAGGACGACCAACTCGATCCGATCAATGATCAGTTGGCAAAGTTGATTGCAATTTTCCCGCGATATTGAGGGGTGTCAGGCTTTGGCAACCGGTGCGTCGTCGCCTAGGTCTTCAAACCAGGCTTCAACCGGGCCTTTCAACATCAACTGCATCGGCTTTCCGTGACGGTCACGACTTTTGCCGGCGGATACCTTGATCCAGCCTTCGGAAATGCAATATTCCTCGACCGAGGTCCGTTGCTGGCCCTTGAAGCGGATTCCGATGCCGCGCGAAAGTGCGGTTTCGTCGAAAAATTCGCTAAACGGGTGTATCGAAATCCGGTCGGGCGGCAGGTTGTTGCTGTCTGTCATTCCGCGCCTTTACCGTCCCGGCGCGGATTTTCAATAGGGGCTCAATCGAATGGCCACTTGGGCTTCACAAATTGCCGAAGCGAAACAACCCCGTTTCAGTTCGTCACCGACGGTATGATCCACATTAGCGACATTGCGACAATCGCCAGAAACAGCGAAATGCCAAGAACATAGCGGACGCCATGTTCTTTCACACCGCCGCTGGCTTCGGTTTCTGTCAGTTCGTCATGATCATCTAAACGCTTCATGGTGCAGGGTCCTTCCCGAAACTGTCATCCAGAAGTATCAGAGCTATGTAGCAGCTTATTGGATCATTTGCGAATCGCTCGCAATATGCGCGATTACAAGGCGTTAGGGTTGTAAACTTCGGCGAAGAGGATCTGGATGTCGCCGGTCGGATCAAAGTTGGATTTGCGCACCTCAAAGCGAGTCGGGCCGATCTTCTTCAGCCCGTCCATCCAAAGACTGACCAGTTTGCAAGGCTTGTCCTTGCCGACGATAAGGACGCTGAAGCGACAAAGGCGATAAACTCCTTCATGTTATTGCGATGCCATGCCAAGGGCGTGCAATGAAAGCCGGAAATTATAATGCAATAATATTGGGTGCAGGCGGCGCGGGATTGATGGCTGCCTTGACAGCAGGGCAGCGCGGGCACCGCGTGCTGGTGATCGACCATGCCTCTGGCCCGGGTAAGAAAATCCTGATTTCCGGTGGCGGCCGGTGCAACTTTACCAATGTGCACGCGACCAGCCAGAATGCGCAGGATCGCTATATTTCTGCCAATCCGCATTTCGCCAAATCGGCGCTGGGGCGTTATGAGCCGCAGGATTTTATCGATCTTGTCGCGGCGCACGGCATCGCCTTTCACGAAAAGACGCTCGGCCAGTTATTCTGTGATGGCAGCGCGCGGCAGATCGTCGCGATGCTGATGGATGAATGTGACAAGGCAGTCGCCATGGGTGGCCGCGTTGATTTTGCCTTCGGCCTTGATGTGCGCGCGGTGTCGCATGATGGCAGCAATTTTGCCGTCGCCTATGGCAATCTGTCGGCAAGCGCGCCGCGTTTGATTGTTGCGACCGGTGGGCCAAGCATTCCCAAGATGGGTGCAACGGGCTTTGCCTATGATCTTGCGCGCCAATTTGGCCTGAAAGTTGTCGAACCACGCCCGGCATTGGTGCCGCTTACGCTGGGTGGTGACGATGTTTTGTTTCGCGAGCTTTCGGGTGTGTCGGCAGAGGTGATTGCAGGTGCTGGCAAATCTGCATTCCGCGAAGCCGCACTTTTCACGCACAAGGGGCTGTCCGGCCCCGCCATTCTGCAAGCCAGCAGCTATTGGTCGAATGGTGATCCGATCCAGATCGATTTTCTGCCCGATGCCGATGCAGCCGTGCTGCTCGCCGATGCCAAACGCGCCAATCCCCGTGCAACGTTGCGCTCGACGCTTGAACGGCATCTGCCTGCACGTCTGGCCGAGGCGCTGGCAGGGCAACTGGCAATGGCTGGTAATCTTGCAGATCAATCCGATCGCAAACTGGCGGCTGCAGGCGCAAGGCTGGATAGCTGGATGTTCCACCCCAATGGCAGCGACGGCTATGCCAAGGCGGGCGAGCGGTGTCGCCGTAGGCCAGGCGTTGTAACAGACGTCTGGTATCTTCGGCTGGTCGCCTCGCAAGGGCGCTTCAGCAACTATCATCGATCATCAATGCATCATTTCGGCGCCCTGAGGGTTGGCATCGCCACCACAACAAAAAGGGATACCGATATGAAACGTCTCGGCTATCAAGCAATATTTGCGTCTGCCCTATTGGGCGTCGCCATTACACCCGCTGCAGCTCAGGATCCGGATGAACATTGGGAAGGCGCCTATATCGGCGGCTCTTTCGGGCTTGGTGCCCAAAATAATGATCGTGGCGAGTCCATATTGTTCGACACCAATCTTGACGGAAGTTTCGGCGACACTGTGTCGACGTCGACCAGCGCTGCGGCTTTCGCACCCGGATTTTGCAACGGCGCGGCGGTAGGGACAGCGCCTTTCGACTGTCGCGGCGATCGTGACGGGCTCGAATATTATATCAGGGCCGGTTACGACGCTCAAAACGGCAATATGGTTTATGGCTTTTTGGTAGATGGTGGCCGATCGGAATCCCGCGATAGCGTGAGTGCCTTCAGTTCGACTCCCGCATCCTACACTTTTACGCGAAAGCTCGACTATTCGCTCGGCGCACGTGCGCGCGTTGGTTATGCAGCACGCGGCGCCTTGTTTTACGTCACGGGCGGAGCGGCCTATGGCAAGATCAAAAACGGCTTCACTACGACCAATGCGGTCAACAGCTTCGCAACCAGCGGTAAGAACAGCAGTTGGGGCTATAGCTATGGCGGTGGGGCCGAGGTGAAAATTGCCCGCAATTTCTCTATGGGCCTCGAATATCTCTACACCAATTTCGTTGACGATAAATTTCGCGTCAATGTGGGTGCGGGCTCTGCGCCAGCAACCAATCCGTTCCTACTCATCAATCCGGCAGGAACGGCCATGCGCCGCAGTGACAGTGACTTTGATCAGCAGAACATCCGATTGACGGCTTCGCTGCGTTTCTGAAGCTGCGACACTGGTAAAACAAAAGGGCGCCGCATTGCGGCGCCCTTTTTGATATCAGGCCGCTTCTTTCTTCCGGCTGGCCTTCTTGCGCTCATGCGGGTCGAGTAGGG
>JAJTFR010000073.1 GCA_021298455.1 Sphingomonadales bacterium
GGGATAGTCTCCCAATTTGTAAAATGAGCCTTTCCGCCAGTAGAAGGACTTTTTGCCTGACGTGGATGAACGGATATACAGCCCTTCACGCCCGCCGCAGGGCTTTGTTTCTCGAGATTTTGTGGGCTTCCAGTTGCGGATTGCCAGCTCTGTCAGTAGCGCCATATCTCAAACCTGTTAGTTAGTTGCCCCCTGAACCAAGGCAAATCGGATACACTTTGGGATACTCATTTCGGTTCGCTTTGGGAATATAGAAGGATATCGTTGACGACATAGGCCGACACAGAACATTGATTTATAACAAATAAATAATAACTAAATGATTGAAATGTAAGTGGGTTCGAATCCCACCCTGTCCGCCAAATATCAGCAGTAAAGCGTTGTAATAACAAAATTTGTTATATGCTTTAAATCCATTACACTAAAAACACCACAGATCACTTGATCGTTAGCATGAACGCGATTCCTTGACGAGTAGTTATGCGCCCATTGGCCTTGCCGATCATACCGCGCCATGTTGTGCTAGTTAGCAATAGTTCCCAATTCGGCCTCCAATTGAACAACGGCGATCAAATCGCATAGGTCGTCGGCAAGGTTCGTTTGGACCTTCCCTATTGTATGAGAAGATCAACGGAAGGTAGATGTACCTTTAGTGCGCTGATTAACGCCAGCTCAAAGTTATGAAAAGCAATGTCAGGAAGCAGAAGATACTGCTACGGTTTAGCGCCTCTAAAAAAGGCGCCGAATTGCCATTGCAGAACCGATTGGCAATACGTCTCAGGCGATAATGGTTCTGATCTTGAGATTAATTAGATATTCCAAGAAAATTGTGATTATAATTTATCGAGCATTCGATATCATTCAACCTGAATATAAATAGCGATATGAATTAGTTTTCTTATTTGATTTATTTTACACTTAGTTATGCTTATTTAGGGCGTGCGTCACCCTCTTGCCATAATATGCAAAGTCGCTGGTCATCGGCCAGATCGAAAACGGTCCTGGCATGATCAGATGAACTGGCGATCAAATTGCAAAACCTGCAGATTCGGCCTTATTCGTGACCGCCATGGGTGGCGGGAGTTTAAGGCAGCCGATTATTCGACAGTCAGGCAAAGCAAGGATGAGGTGAGGTTTCCATCCAATCGGGATTGGTCATGGGCCCCCTCCACCTCTCAACCGGATCCCTATAACTCCAACAATATCGACGGCACGTTTCTTATTGCGGATCATACAGGCCAGAATGTCGATCAAAGTCTTCTACCATCCCCAAGTCTTGAAGACGCTATTCCAGACAAGGTCCCCCTCTGATTTTCTCGTATAATTGGTTAGGCGCTTCGCCCCACCATCTGATTGTACATGCCTACCCCGAAGCGACGCGGGTGCTGATATCATCTGCGCGCATCAATCATCTGTTAGCGCGAAGCTCGGGGAGAATTCACTACTGTGCTACACAAATTGGCCAGCTGAACAACGCAACGTTTCATACTTCCAGCAACTGGCGCGCCTTGTCCGTTAGGTCATAAAGCTTGCGCCGCTTATCAAGCTGACAAACTCTAGACTCTATGAGTCCGAGCATGACGAGGCGCTTGACGTCGTCATTGTGCGCGGAAATCGAACGGCCCGTCATTCTCATGATATCCAATGACGGCAGCGGGCCCTTGGACAATAATTCATAGAGGACCCGCATTTCGTTATGAAAGCATTTGATGCCGGCCTTATTCTGGAAAACCAGAAGCTTTTCAATTTCACGTTGCATGGATTGCGCCCGTACTAATTTTAACGGAGCGAATAGAATATCGTGAGTTTCATTCAATACTGACGTCCAACACTATTAAACACTAGCGATAACATGATTTTACATAAGCCACGCGACCGTGCACGGGTTCTTACGGCGCAATGTTTTGATGTCGGATAAGAAATGCGGTTTTTAAGCAGATTATTTCTTTGTTCCTTCGGCCTACACCGCAGGTCTCGTGACCGTGCTAAGGTTACAGCAAACAGCACAAGCTCGCGTTGCAGATATTGCAGAAAAGCAATGGTCAAACATCGCTCACGAGGCTGGCAGGTGGCGACCAAAGACCCGCATTGAACATTCGCCGGTATACCCGAGCAACTTTACAGCCTCGGTTCGCCGAGGCTGTTTTTTGTCTAGTGAAGACTAATTGCAGCCTAACTCAACCGTTTCGGGACTGCTCGATGTAAATCAATGCGAAGATACCCATCGCTGGTCATTAAGGCAGTGCACCACTGAGAACTGGTTCATCCAGTTTCTCAAACGCCCCGAGCAGCCTTGGCTGATTGTTCATCGCGATCTTCGGCAACTGCCGGCTGTCAAAATTGTGCAGAAGTGGATCGTGTCGGCCTTTGCAGCGCTTTAGCCGTCTGTCAGCTTGGGGTGCTCGGTTCCATCCGTCCCCGTGCAGAGGCGTGCACGCCTTTTGCCTCTGACATTGGGGCAACTGCATTGATCAGCGTCGGCGGCATGTTGACGAATACATTTTCATATTGCCCCGGCTCGATGCGATAGGTTTCGTGATAAATGCCGACATCGCCATTATTGCCAATCAAGCGATTAAAGGCCGCCCAGGCAGGGAGATGCTTGTTGTCCTTGGCTTTTGCATAGGCCTCCAACTCTTCGAAGGAGCGCCAATATTGAATCAGCACGATTGTGCGCCCGAACCAAGTCTTGCCCCCCATGAAACCAAGTTCCGGGCGGGGGTATAATTCGCGCAGCATCGCCGACATTTGAATGATGAGTGGCAACCACCGGTGAACCAGCCAAAGCTTGTTGATACGCATGCCGATGATGAACAGGATAAATGGTTCGTCAAGACGGGCCGTCCAGCGACCCTTCAATATCTCGCTCATGCGTTCACCTCTCCTTTCAGCTACGTTGGCACGGCTGGTATTATCCCCACGGCAAAGCCGATCCGTTGCAGCGCATGCATTGTAATGCCGCTGCGCGTTTCCTGACTGAGTTCCAATGTGTTCAACGCGTCTGAGCGCAACAGGCTGACCAGACCGTGCAAGCTGGACCAAACAAACATGGCTTCGCGATCAATTGCTTCCTGGTCGTAGGGTTGCGGGCGCTCTGCAAATACACGGCCAAGCGTGTGCCTAAGCACGTCAAAGGCGTCTCGGGCGCCGTGCATCATTTCACTATGTTGATGCGGATCCGGCAACGCGCCGCCAAACATCAGCCGATATTGAAGCGGGTGCGATAAGGCGAATTGAACATAGGCGAAGCCCATCGCCAGGGAATCACCCGCCGGATTGTCCGTTACGGGCGCCGATCGTAGCGCCGCAGCGAAATCGGCATAAGCCCGGCGAACAATCTCGGCAAGGACATGGTCACGGCTGGGGAAATGCCGATAGGGTGCCTGATGCGACACGCCCAAGCGCCGCGCCACATCGCGCAGGCTAAGTTTTTCAAGTCCTTCCTGTTCGATAATCGCCAAGGCTTCGGCAAGGCAGGCCTCTCGTAGATCGCCGGGCGTGCGCCTTACATCCATAACATCACCGCGAAAGCTTTATGGTCAAACGCGTCACCCGTCCTGCAGTCACTTGAAACGCAGCTTCCTGAAAACGGGGTGCACGCATGGCAGGCCGCACATTATTGGAAACACCCCAAGGTTGCTTCGGCCGACCAAGAATGTCGCGTGTAACTTCTTCCTGACCTTCGGGCAAGGCTGCAACAACCAGCGCATAAGTGCCTGGTGCAAGATTTTTGAATCGGCAGGCTTCTCCGCCAGGTCCTCGCGCAACACTCTGTTCCCCAGCGGTTGCACGGCCGTTCGGAAAGTTACGCGGTCCTGCAAAAAGCCTGCATCCGATCGTGCCGGTAGAACCTTCGGCACCTGTGACGGTAACGACAATTTCCTGTGCCATGATCGGCGAAGCGGTGAGTGCCACCGCGGTTACTGCCGAAAAAAAACGTATCATCGATATGTCCAAGATGTTGACACTGTCTACGCACATAAGTTAGTCAGTAGACAGTGTCAACAAACGCATCATGCGGCGGCTTCAGTAAGGGAGATCCGATGGTAGTTGAAACAGCATCTGCGCAACCATGCAGCCCTGCGAACGCAGTGGGCATCCCCATCATTGTCTCAACGCCTTCAGTTGAAACAGCATCTACAAAAATGCGCATGTGTCCCAACGCTTTAGGCAGACACGATGTCCTAACAAAACAAACGGTTGAAACAGAATCGGCAAAAGCATGCAGGCGCGCCAACGCAATAGACAAACCCGCTGTGGTCTCAACGCTATCAGATGCATTTTTTAACGAGCCAGCCTTTTCCTTCATTGTTCCCGATGCAGCCGCACGGAAGCGGGCGTTAGAAAAGGCGTTCCGGATCATAGTCGACGAAGATCATAAAATTGGCAGCATCATGATGACATCGGGCGCCGAAGCCGCCACTGCATGGCGGACGCCAGGCCTGGTCAGGGACAGCCAATGGGATGCAATCCGCACTGGCCTGCCTTATCTGCTTGCCTTTGGCACAGCGATTGGCCGCGCTTCACTCGTTGCGAAACTGATCAAATCCCATCTGCCCGTTGGGGAATATTGGTACCTGCATTATGCGGGCTGCCATTCCAGCCACAGGTCCAAAGGCTTTGGCGGGGCAGCCATTCGGGCGGGGCTGGAGCAGGCCGATGCCGCGCGGTGCAAGGCCTATCTCGAAACAGCGGACGAGAATAACATTCCGATCTACCGCGCCCTCGGATTTCATATCATGCATAGCTGGCAGGTGCCGGACGGTCCGCAATTTTGGGGGATGATGCGAGGCCCCCGCTAAATCCGCAACTAAGGTCTGCTAATATGTGGTCAGAGGGTCATCGCTGCCAAACGGTTTGCACCGAGATGAACTCTGTTTCTGCCGGCATTTTTCGCTTCATACATCGCGGCATCTGCCTGATTAATCGCCATGTGCAAGGGGCTGTCTTCCTGCCATTGCACAACACCGAATGAACCGGTGACCAACAAGCCATCCGACCATGACGGGTCGCGCAAACCGGATAGGCTCTCACGAAGCTTCTCCGCCAATTCCGCCGCTTGCTCCAATGCGCAATTTCGCAGCAAAAGGATGAACTCCTCGCCCCCCCAACGCGCCGCCGCACCATCGCCTCGTCCGACGAGATCAAATGGACCTATGGCGTTAGACATTAGTTCAGCCGTCTTTTTCAAAACGCTATCCCCAATGGCGTGGCCATGTTGATCATTGATGCTCTTGAAGTGGTCCAGATCCACAAGGATGAGACTCAACGGATTTGCGGCACCATCATTTCTGATCCTTCCAGCCAAATCCTCAAATGCCCTGCGGTTGTACAACCCTGTCAGGCTATCCCTGTTTGCCAGATATTCCGCAGCTGCCAATGCGTGCGCCAGATCATCCGCAAGTTGCTGCTTTTCCAACTGTGTTCGGATGATCAGACGGTTCTGAACCCGCATACTATGGGCCAGAGCAATAAGTGCGGGGGCAAGGCCGATTGTGGCGATCAACGGTATCGGTCCGATTGTATCGAGATAGGCCAGCGTTTGCGGGGTCAGGCAGAGCATTACGCCGGCTAGAAAACTAAGGAATGTGCGCCATTGAGAGGCGACGACGATGCTGGTTACAGCGATTGAGACAATGATCACGACACAGACGAAAAGCGACACGATGTCGCGTCCCAGCATGTCCATCACTGGATACATCATGCCTGCCCAGATCGCGCCTGACACAAATGCCAGACAATCATAGACGTTCCAAAGGGCCTGGCGTTTCTCTTCTGCGCAACGTTGGAGTCGTCGACTGACCAGAAACATTGCGAATACCGATCCGGCGTTGAGGGCAATCAACGTCGTCATCAAACCCCAGTTACGCAGATAAAGGCTGCAAATGGCTACCAGAGCGAACGGTATGATGTTGATGACATTGGCTAGAGCAATGTGCTGAAGAAAATTCCGCTGCGAAAGCTGGTCGACTTCAGCCTCTGTGGCACGGCTTTCTGATGCCGCCCGCGCTGCGTCAATCGATCTTGCCGTGATTAGCATTTCCATCGGTACGAACCCACCAGTCGTCTCTCTGGATCCATCTCACGAAAACACTAATAATTCGTGCAAACACAAAGGACGCAGGAACATTTATTCCTGCATTTTTGCCATCGGAAACAGCAACACACACGCGGCGCGGTGGAAGGCCGGTCAGGCAAATATGCTGATCATTGCGAATGCGATTGCCAACGGCAAATCACCGGAACCCTAAACGAGGGAAACGGAGCATCGGGCGGGTTCATCCGGAACACCGCCCTGCCCCCTTGCGGCGTTATTTTTCTTCGGCGAGCTGCCCGCCATTGTCGCGGTTTTCGCCAAAAGCGCTGGTAACACCGTCGACCATCATTTGGATTTCTTCATTGGCATATTTTTCAGCGTCGGCCTGCTTGGAACCGTAACCGCGCTCAGACTTCACCAATATGTCGAAATAGGCCTTGCGCTCTGTTGAACAGGCGGCCTGAATTGCATCATTGAATTCAGAAGGCCCCTTTTTTGCCTGCACAGCCGAATTATGTTCTTTCACAAGGCAGTTGTTCAATGCTTTGCGGGCGTCATCCATAGGATCGCCCTTAGCTGCAGCCATGTTGAGCGCCATGGCCAGCGCCAGAGTTGTAAACATGCGGTTGCTCCCCAGTTTCTAGCGAACGATATTCTTCCCGGACATCCGATATCACAGCGGATGGGCAGCCTGCAATGATGCAGATTGCGCTTGAATGCGCCCTGAACCTGATGCGTTAGCGGACCCGTTTACCACCTTTTACAACGGCGTCCACAGTCTCAAGTTCGCGAACATTGGCCAGCGGATCACCATCCACCGCGATAATGTCAGCAAGACGGCCAACGGCAATTGCACCGACATCCTTTTCGCGGCCCAATGCTTGTGCGCCGTTGCGAGTTGCGGCCTGGATCGCCTCTAGCGGCGTCATGCCGTAATCGATCATGGTCTTGAATTGACCGCCAATCTGTCCGTGCGGCATCACGCCGGCATCCGATCCGAAGACCATTTTCACGCCGGCTTTGTGGGCCTTGCGGAAATTATCACGCTGGATCTGCGCAACTTCGCGGTCCTTGCGCAAATTATCCTCAAGCACACCGTTTTTTGCGCCCTCGGCCTGGGTATATTCAGTGTTGAAGATATCCATCGAAAACCAGACGGGACGCGGACGGGCCGCAGCCAGCTTGATTCCTTCATCATCGACCAGGCTGGCATGCTCGATCGTATCAATCCCCGCCTTGATCGCGGCCTTGATCCCCTCTGCACCATGGGCGTGGGCTGCGACACGCAAGCCCCATTGATGCGCTTCGTCCGCGATCACGCGCAATTCGCCCTCGGACAATTGCTGCTGTCCAGGTTCGGTATTGCGAGAGAATACGCCACCTGTCGCGCAGACCTTGATCACTTCGGCGCCATATTTGCGCTGGCGGCGAACTTCATAACGCAAGCCGTCATCGCTGTCGGCAATGCCTTCTTGCGGTTTTTCAAGGCTGGGAGGAAGAAAGGTCGAATCGCAATGTCCGCCGGTGGCACCAATGGCATAGCCGGCGGGAACGATCCGTGGCCCCACGGCATAGCCACTATCGATTGCCTGTTTCAGGCCAATGTCGTTGCGATTGTCGGAGCCGACGTTACGCACAGTTGTGAAGCCTGCGTCAAGCATTGCACGGGCATTGCCAACTGCCGTCATGCCCCAGAAGCTGTCTGTAAATTCCAGACCGCGATAACCGCCAATATCGGCCGGGCTGTCGAGGTGAACATGCATGTCGATCAGGCCGGGCAGCAAGGTTTTATCGCCCAGGTCGATATGGGTAACATTTCCGCCCCATTTGACCGCACGTGCGTCAGCGATGCCCGTGATACGGCCATCGGCTCCGACGAAAATCGCAGGGTTGTCGATCATCTTACCGGTCAGCACGTCTAGCATGCGTGCACCTGTAATGACGGTGCCTTGCGTCGCCGCATCCTGTGCCTGTGCTGCCGAAATTGGCAGCGCGAGCGTCAAAAATGATGCCCCCAGACATTTCGCCAAAAAGCTCGGCTTTCCTTTACTGCGGCCGTTCATAAATTCTTCCTCATTTTAGAGATTATGCCCAAGCAGATGCCAAATTTGTCTGGAATAGGACAGCAGAAAATCAGGCGTCA
>JAJTFR010000074.1:0-989 GCA_021298455.1 Sphingomonadales bacterium
GCTCGCATTGCTGGCGGCGGCGGGCGTTGCCACTGATAACTTGATGGTGATGGACGAAGCAGGCCCGCATTATCACCCCGGCCAGTCGGCCACGTTGCGCATGGGCCCCAAAAACATCCTCGCTGCGTTTGGCGCCCTCCACCCGGCAACGGCCAAGGCGTTCGATCTGGATGGATCGGTGATTGCTGCCGAAATCTACCTTGATGCGATCCCAGCGAAGAAGGGAACGGGCTTCATGCGCCCAGCCTATACGCCGCCCGCCTTGCAGGCGGTCACCCGCGATTTTGCCTTCCTCGTCCCCGAAAGTCTTGCCGCTGGGGATCTGGTGCGGACGATCAGGGGCAGCGACAAGGCCAATATTGTGGCGGCGCGTTTGTTTGACCGCTTCTCCGGAACGGGCGTACCCGAAGGCCAAGTGAGCCTGGCCGTCGAAGTGACGCTGCAGCCGGACGAGAAAAGCTATACGGACGAAGAGCTGAAAGCGATCAGCGACCGGGTGGTTGCGGCTGCAGGCAAGCTGGGCGCTACGCTGCGCGGCTAACGGGGACGGTGGGAGTGCCGTCTCTCTATGGTCATGAACAAAAAAGGCCGGGGTTTGCGCCCCGGCCGTTGTCTTTTTGCTTGCCCTCAGAAAATCAGGGGCGGGAGGGCATCAGAATTTATACCCAGCGGTCAGGAAGACCTGGCGCGGATTGCCATAGAATGCGGTGACCACGCCTTCACGGCCCAGTGACGGGATCAGGGCGCCGCCTGCGGTCCGCAGCGGGGTGCCATTGGGGGCAACTGACAGGAACTGATAGCCCGAGGTGATGTACCGCTTGTCGAACAAATTCTTGCCATGCAGGCCAAGCGAGAAGCGATCGTCGTCGCTTGACCAGGTCAGGCTGGCATCAAGCAGACCATAGCCCTTTTGGTCGAGGAACGGGCTTGGCACTTCGAACTGGTTGGTCTTGCTGCGATAGCTGTAGGTCGCCTGCGCACCCATATTG
>JAJTFR010000074.1:1008-16520 GCA_021298455.1 Sphingomonadales bacterium
TCGCCGATGCCGTCCATTTCGGGGTGTTCTGGATACGGCGCAGGTTCGATACATCGACATTGTTGACGATGAAGCGGTCATATTGGCCGTCGATATAGCCCAGCGTTCCGGTAAAGGTCATCGCGCTGCCATCGCCCGCAAAGTCGCGGGCAAAGCGGGCGAAGGTTTCGACCTCGACGCCCTTAAAGGTCGCCTTGGCCGCATTGGTGGTCACACCGGCAAAGCTTTCGAAGATACCGTCATTATTGGCATCGACGCCGACCGAGCCGGGGATCTGGACATTCTTGTAATCGCCATAGAAGCCCGTGACAGCAAAGCGCGCACCGCCCAGATTACCCTTCCAACCCAGTTCATAGCTATCGACGGTTTCCGGATCGAACAGGAAGAAATCATAGATTTCCTGATAGCTGCGTACGCCGTTGCGGTCGGTATCGGGCGCAATCCGCGCGTCGCCGCGTGGATCGAAGCTGCCGCCCTTGAAGCCTTGTGCATAGCTTGCATAAAGCAGATGGTCGTCATTGGGCTTGAAGCTGAGTGAGGCGCGCGGGTTGAAATCGCTAAAGCTAGCTTTGCCAGTGAAATCGGTTGCCGTGGCAATCGGGATCGCTGTGCCTCCAAAGATTGGCGATGCGCCGCCAATTTTCGTCTGGCGCAAGATACGCGAACGACGGATGTCCTTTGTGTAGCGACCGCCAACCGACACTGCGAACTGATCGGTCAGATCATAGGTAAAGTCGCCGAACACCGACCAGGTTTTGGTGCGGACATCCCCCTCTGTATAAGCATTCAGGCCCGGCAGGCCGAGCAGCGGCCCCGTGGTGCCAAGGATCACGTCGAACTGCGTCGAGCTTTTCGCGTCAAGATAATAGAAACCGACAAGTCCGTTCAGCTTTTCACCCTCATAGAGCAGTTGGAATTCCTGGCTGGTTTGCTGGTTGCGATATAAAGCTGGGACGTCGACATCGACCGAGACAAGCGAGTCGAAATCGATCGGCGTGAAGCTGCGGTCCTTGCGCCATGCGCTGATTGATTTCAGCGTGATTGTATCGCTCAGTTGCGCACTGGCGTTGATCGCAAAACCGTAAGCCTTCACATCCTGTTTCGGATTGGCAAGGCCGGCGCGGGTGTCGAATTCATCAGCCAATACCGGCGCGGCGGTGAGCAGGCTGGGGACCAGGCGGTGGCCGTTGCGTGGATCCGATTTGTCACGGGTATAGTCCCCTGAAATGCGGATGAACACGGGTTCGCCATAACCGCCCAGTTCGAGACTGGCGCGTCCAGCCCAGACATCTTTGTTATAGTTTTCGACGCCCGGCAGTGTCAGATTGTCACCAAATCCACCGCGCGAGAGCCGCGCGACCGAGCCGCCTATGCGGACGATATCATGGATCGGCGCCGACGCTGTCACCACGCCCTCGGCTTGATTGTACGTGCCGTATGTGGCGCGCGCCTTGAGGGCGAATTCCTCCGGCAAACGTTTTGTGACATATTTGACGGCGCCGCCGATGGTGTTGCGGCCATAGAGTGTGCCCTGCGGACCACGCAGCACTTCGATCCGCTCGACATCGTAAATGTCCAGAACTGCCCCCTGAGGGCGGTTGAGATAGACATCGTCGAGATAGATGCCGACGCCGGCTTCAAAGCCGGAAACCGGATCTTGCTGGCCTACGCCGCGGATGAACGCGGTCAGCGTCGAATTGGTGCCGCGCGAGTTTTCGAGGGTGACATTGGGTGTGGTGTCGCCGATGTCAGTGATGTCGAGCGCGCCCTGCGCCTCGAGCGCGGCGCCCGAATAGGCGGTAACGGCGACGGGAACATCCTGCAGGCTTTCCTCGCGGCGGCGCGCAGTGACAATGATTTCACCCTCTTCGCCCTCATCGACCATTGCCTGATCTTGGGCAAAGGCGGCCACCGGAAGGGTTGCAATGCTTCCCAATGCGATCCCGGACAGCAGAACGCTACGCGTAAGTGCCTTGAATTTCATGATATCCTCTCTTCCATCCCAGCGAAATTGCGGACTTACCGCTATTTTCTGCTTGCCGTATAATGAAAGTTGAACCATCTTTCAACTTAAGGAATAGGGATTTTGCAAATGGTTGCCGGGCGTGGCATGGCTGCAACAATGACGGGGGAAGACAAGGCGCCGCGCACCGAGCGCGGCCGACGAACGCTGCGCGCATTGCTCGACGCCGCGGCTGCGGAGTTTGGCGAAAAGGGCTTTCATGAAAGCTCCGTCGTCAGCATCACTGGGCGTGCCGGTGTCGCGCTCGGCAGTTTTTATACCTATTTCGATTCAAAGGAATCGCTGTTCCGCGCGCTTGTAAAGGACATGTCTGGCAAGGTTCGCGATCATGTGGCGCCTGTGCTGCCCGGTCAGGGCGACCAGATTGATGCCGAAGGCCGGGCCCTATTTGCGTTTCTGGGCTTTGCCCGCAAGCATAAGGAAATCTACCGGATCATCGATGAGGCTGAATTTGTAGCCCCCGATGCCTGGAATGCCCATTATGGCACCACCGCCAACCGCATCCTTGAACGCCTGAAATTGGCCGAAGCTCGAGGCGAAATCAACGGCCCGGTCGATGAGGCACATGCATGGGCGATCATGGGGATGAATGTGTTTTTGGGCCTGCGTTACGGCGTCAATGACGAAGCCCGCGATGTCAATGAGGTTGCGGACATCGTCAATCAGATGCTCCGTACCGGATTGGGGAAGGTGTCGGGCTAGACCCGTTCGCGCAGAGCGGCTATGCGCCGCGCCCATGAGCAATGCACCCTGGGCCTCCCGCCGCACCTTTGCGATCATTTCGCACCCTGACGCGGGTAAGACCACACTGACCGAAAAACTGCTGTTGCAGGGCGGCGCGATCCATCTTGCCGGCGAGGTCAAGGCGCGCGGCGCGGCGCGGCGTGCGCGGTCCGACTGGATGAAGATCGAACAGCAGCGCGGCATTTCGGTGACCAGCTCGGTCATGACGTTCGAGAAGAATGGTATCGTCTTCAACCTGCTGGACACGCCGGGGCACGAGGATTTCAGCGAGGATACCTATCGTACGCTGACCGCTGTCGATTCGGCGATCATGGTGATCGACGCTGCAAAGGGTATCGAGCCGCAGACACTGAAGCTGTTTGAGGTCTGCCGTTTGCGCAGCGTGCCGATCATCACCTTTGTGAACAAGGTCGACCGTGAAGGCCGTGAATGTTTCGAAATTTTGGACGAGGTGGCTGACAAGCTGGCGCTCGACGTTTGCCCGATGAGCTGGCCTGTCGGCATGGGCGGCGAGTTTGAAGGCATTTATGATTTTGCATCAAACCAGTTGATGCAGCCGTCCGGCGCGTCGAAGGAATTTGAAGGACAAGTCAGCCAGTATAGCGGGTTGGCTGACCCCAAACTGGCCGAATTGCTGTCCGAACGCGGCCTTGCAAAATTCCGCGAAGAGGCCGAGCTGGCGCAAGCTGGCTATGCAAGTTTCGATCTTGAGGCTTACCGCCACGGCGATTTGACGCCTGTTTATTTCGGTTCCGCGCTCAAAGAATTCGGCATCGTCGAAATGATAACAGCGCTTGCCGCTTATGCTCCGCCGCCGCGACCGCAGCCGTCGAGCGAGGGCACAATCACCCCTGATAACAAAGAGGTGACCGGTTTCATTTTTAAAGTCCAGGCCAATATGGACCCGCAGCACCGGGACCGGATCGCCTTCATGCGGCTCTGTTCGGGGACGTTCAAACGCGGCATGAAACTGACGCCGTCGGGTTTGGGCAAGCCCGTGGCCATCCACTCGCCAATCCTGTTTTTTGCGCAGGATCGCGAGATTGCAGACAGCGCCGAGCCCGGTGACATCATCGGCATTCCGAACCATGGCACGCTACGCGTCGGCGATACGCTATCTGAAAAGAATAGCGTTCGTTTCACCGGCCTCCCCAATTTCGCGCCGGAAATCCTGCGCCGTGTGGTGCTGCGCGATCCCACCAAGACCAAGCAACTGCGAAAGGCGCTCGACGATCTCTCGGAAGAAGGCGTTATTCAGGTTTTCTACCCTGAAATTGGTTCCAACTGGGTGGTCGGCGTGGTCGGCCAGTTGCAGCTGGACGTGCTGATCTCCCGGCTTGAGGCCGAGTATAAGGTCGATGCCTTCCTGGAACCGGCGCCCTATGATACAGCGCGCTGGCTCAACGGCAGCGACGCCGCGCTCAAAACATTCGCTCAGTTCAATGGCGGCAATATGGCGAAGGACCGCGACGGCAATCCTGTCTTCATGGCGCGCTCGTCTTGGGACGTCGGTTATCAGCAGGAAAAAAATCCCGTTATCGTGTTCAGCGCGACCAAGGAGCGTTAGGCTGCCGGCCGAACTTCCACCGGCACCCCCGAAAAGGCGGCATTGCCGGACAACGGGTCTAGAGCGTCCTCCTCGGTCAGGTCGTTAATGCTCGCCCCGGCATGCGCCTGCGCCACGGCCATCGACACGCCGGGCAGGTTGTGACCCCAGCCATGCGGGATTGAAACCGTGCCGGGCATCATGTCGTCGGTCACCTCGACAGGTAACCGGATGGCCCCACTTTTTGAGGAAACTTCCGCTACCGCGCCGTCACCCAGATTGCGCGCACGGGCATCGTCTGGGTGGATCATCAGCGTGCAGCGCTCGGGTCCCTTTACGAGGCGTGGACTGTTGTGCAGCCAGCTGTTGTTCGAACGGACATGCCGCCTCCCGATCAGACGCAATCGGCCGTCTAAATCTTGCGCCAGAGTCGAATGCAGCCGTTCGAGATCAGCGATCAGGTTGGCAGGTGCGCAGTCGATCCGCTTTGTGGGTGTCCGCAGCCGTTCGGGCAGCCGTCCAGCCTGCAACGGCCCGAAATCCTTGCCGCTCGGCTCAGCCTCCACCTCCGCCAGCGAAATGCCATAGGGCCCAGCCTTAAGCAGATTATCGAGCGCCTCGCGCGGCGTCGCCCGCTCGATCGGCCTGCCGGAAATCGCCTCAGCCAGTTTGCGCAAAATCTGCCAGTCCTGCAGTGATCCCTCTTCTGCCTCGAACAGCGGTTTGGAGAATTTGCCAAAATTGCGAATTGCGATGGGCAGCAGGAAAAGCCCATAATGCTCGCGTTCCAGCGGCCCGACAGGCGGCAGGATGTAATGCGCGCGGCGGCTGGTTGCGTTGCGGTACATGTCGACCGAGACCATGAGTTCGAGGCTTTCCAGCGCAGCGTCAAGCCGGCGGCCATTGGGCGTCGACAGCACCGGATTGCCCGCGACCACGAACAGTGCCTTTATCTGGCCATCGCCCCGCGTTTCAATTTCCTCGGCCAAGGCCGCTGCAGGATATTCGCCCATTACCAGCGGATGGCCCGAAACCCGGGAATGGCTGCGGCCGATCGACCCCGGCCCCGCCATCGCGACCGTATCGACCAGAGGAGTCGGGAAGAGCAGCCCACCTTCGCGGTCCAATTGGCCCGCCGCAATGTTGATCAGCGCGATCAGCCAAGCGTTCAATGTACCGAAACTTTGTGTCGCGGCCCCCATACGTCCGTACAGCGCGGCCGGCCCCGTCACCATCCGGTGCGCAAGCCATTCGATATCAGACAGGGCCACGCCGCATTGTGCCGCACAGTCGGCGCTGTCGAACTTGGCGAGGGCGGATGCGACCGCTTCCAGATTGTCGACATAATCGGGCAGGGTTAGCCGCTCCGGATGCGCGAGCACAGCCTGCAACAAGGCGACCAATAGCATCCCGTCAGTGGCCGGACGAATAAACAGGTGCCGGTCGGCGATTTTTGCGGTCTCGGTCCGCCGTGGATCGATCACCACCAATTGCCCGCCCCGTTTTTGCAGGGCCTTTGTCCGGTTGCGGAAATCGGGAACCGTCCAGACGCTTCCGTTCGATGCCATCGGGTTGCCGCCCAAAATAATCATCGTTTCGGTGCGGTCGATATCGGGCACGCTCCAAAGTCCCGAATGTCCAAACAGCGCCAGATTGGCGACCATGTGCGGCATCTGGTCAACGGTGCTCGCCGAATAGATGTTCTTGAGGCTGAGTGCTTTTTTGAGTTCGCCCGACACAAATGAGTTCGAATAGCTGTGCGCATTGGGGTTGCCGACATACATCGCCGCGCCGTCGGCATCGCGCGCCAATATGTCGCGGGTGCGTTCGCCGATTTCGGTAAAGGCCTGTTCCCAACCAATCTCTTCCCAGTTCTCGCCATTGCGTTTCAGCGGTTTGCGCAACCGGTCCGGATCATTTTGCAGGTCGGCGAGCGCGGTCGCCTTGGGGCAGATATGCCCGCGCGACAGCGCATTGTCGGGATCGCCCTTGATCGAGAGGATATCGCGCCCCTCGGCAGTAACGATGATCCCGCAATTGGCCTCGCAGATACTGCAGGTGCGATGGTGCTGAATGGGCATGTGCGACTCTCCTTAGCGCGCACGCTATAGGGTTTGTGGGGGGATGCAAGGTTTTGGCAGCTTGACCAGCCGCTTGGGTTGCAGCATTTCCAGTGCAGAATATACCGTCCCCCTCCCGCATGCGGGAGGGGTTAGGGAAGGGCCTGAGAAGGAGCGCCGATGTCTGGCTCTCCCCCGGCCCCTGCCGCACGCGGGAGGAGAGAACCAAATGACCGACCATATCCTCGTTATCGACGA
The DNA here is from genome assembly GCA_021298455.1 of Sphingomonadales bacterium. Taxonomy (GTDB): domain Bacteria; phylum Pseudomonadota; class Alphaproteobacteria; order Sphingomonadales; family Sphingomonadaceae; genus Sphingorhabdus_B; species Sphingorhabdus_B rara. The sequence goes on from JAJTFR010000074.1 coordinate 7,640, forward strand.
AGGCACCACATCGACGCGCGCCATGCTGTTTGCCAAGGATGGCACATGCCTTGGCAGCGCGCAGCGGCCGCTGACGCAATATTATCCGGCGCCGGGCCTTGTCGAACATGATGCGGAGGAAATCTGGACGCTGACGCTGGAATGCGCGCGCGAAATGGTGCAGCAAGCGGGCGGCGCGCAGGCCATTGCCGGCATCGGTATCACCAATCAGCGCGAAACGGTGGTCTTCTGGGATCGCCGCACGGGTGAACCACTGGCGCGCGCGATCGTCTGGCAGGACCGGCGCACGGCGGAGATGTGCGAGGCGTTGAAGGCGGCCGGTAGCGAAGGCGATTTGCAGGCTAAGACAGGCCTTTTGCTTGACCCCTATTTTTCGGGATCGAAAATCGGCTGGGCGCTTGAAAACTGGCCGCAATTGAATGCCGCGGGTGAACATCTCGCGGTCGGAACGGTTGAAAGCTATCTTGTCTATCGCCTGACCGGCGGCAAGGTGCATGTCTCCGATGCTAGCAACGCCAGCCGCACCGCCTTGATGGCGATCGGCAGCGGCGATTGGGATGATGGCCTGCTTGACCTCTTCAGTGTTCCGGGCGCTATTCTTCCGGAGATTTGCGACAGCGCCGGGCAATTGGGCATGACTGATCCCGACCTTTTCGGTGCGCCGATGGCGATTACCGGCATGGCGGGTGACCAGCAGGCGGCGTTGATCGGGCAGGGCTGTCTCGAACCCGGTCAGACCAAGGCGACCTTCGGCACCGGCGCATTTGTGCTGACGCAAACGGGGCGAACGCTACCCAAATCGACGAACAGGCTGCTGGCCACGGTGGCGTGGCAATTGGGCGGGGAACGGCATTATGCGCTTGAAGGATCGGTTTTTGTCGCAGGCAGCCTGATCCAATGGCTTCGTGACGATCTCGGCCTAATTGATGCATCGCCCGATACCGAGCCGTTGGCGCGCAGCGTTGATGAGAATGGCGGCGTCTATCTTGTGCCTGCCTTGTCGGGCCTAGGCGCGCCGCACTGGCAGCCGCACGCCCGCGCTGCGATCCACGGCCTGACCTTCGCGGCAAAGAAAGCCCACGTCGCGCGCGCCGCATTGGAAGCAATGGCGCACCAGACCCATGACCTTAAAACCGCCTTTGCCGCCGACGGTGCGGACTGGGCAGAGCTGCGCGTTGACGGCGGCATGGTTTCGAACGGTTGGATGGTGCAGGATCTGGCCGACATATTGGCGATTGAGGTGGAGCGTCCCGACTTTGCCGAAACCACAGCGCTGGGAGCAGCAATGCTCGCAGCAGTTGGCGCGGGGCTTTACGGTTCACTGGCCGAAGCGGCGGTGATGCGCGGAAATGTTGGTCGCTTCACTCCTGCCATGGAGGCATCGGCGCGGGACGCGCGGCTTACCGGATGGAAGGATGCGCTGGGGCGGGTGCTCGCCTAGCGCCCCATCTTCTTTGCGCGCCTTCTCTGCACGCTTGAACCTATCCCCATTGCCTCGCGATATTTGGCGACGGTGCGGCGGGCAGGCTGAGGCGCCGTCGCCGTCTGCGGAGCCGACCCCACTAGAGAAGAAATATGTCAGATCGAACAGTCCACGCGAACAATGGAGATATTTGTTGCTGGTCACGCGGCTGACGGTCGATTCATGCATGTCGATTGCCTCTGCCACCTGCCGCAGCGTCAACGGTTTCAATCGTGATACGCCCTCACGGAAAAATGCTTCCTGCTGCTTTACCAATTCAGTCGCGACCTTCATGATCGTTCGCTGCCGCTGGTCCATTGCTTTGATCAACCAATTGGCATCGGCCAGCGCTTCATTCAGCCAGGCATTGGTCGCCTTGTTACTGCCACCGCCGCCCATTTCGAGATAATAGCTGCGATTGACGAGCAGGCGGGGAAGATTGGCGCTATTCAACTCGATCGCCCAGCCCTTGCCCTGCGGCGTGACGAAGATATCTGGAGTGACGGCAATGGCGGCGTCCGCGCTATCGAAACGCAGACCCGGTTTCGGATCATAGCTGCGCAGTTCGGACAGCATGTCGCGCATATCTTCTTCATCGACCCGGCATAGCCGCATCAACTGGTCAAAGCTGCCGCGCGCCACAAGATCGAGATTGTCGATCAGTCGGGCCATGCAGGGGTCATAACGGTCGGCTTCGATCGCCTGCAGCGCGATGCATTCGGCAAGATCGCGCGCGCCGACCCCGGTCGGGTCAAAGCTTTGCAGCGTTTTCAGTGCTTCCTGCATTTCAGACTGCGGCACGCCCAGCCGATAGGCGAGCGTAGAAAGATCGACGCCGAGCCAGCCCGATGGCTCGACATGATCGATCAGTTTTTCGATCAGAAGCAGTTTACGCCCCGATGCTGCCGAGCCTGCCTGTCCGAGCAGATGATCGCGCAATGACACGGGATGCGCGGCAAAACTGTCAAAATCCGGGCCATCGGCAAAATCGCCGCCGCGCATATCGATGCCGTTCATGCCCAGCATCCCGTCCGCGCCCGCACCGCCGCCCTCCGCGTCAGATCCGAAAGCCTCAGCTGCGAAATCCGTATCGAGCGCTGCGCTTCCTGTCGCAAAATCGCCGTCATTCATTAGTTCGTCACTGCCGAGATTTTCAGGCTGCGGCGGAGCGTCAGCGGTTTCGGGGCTGTCGCTTTCTCCGCCACTGTCCGCAGGTGCAATATCCAGCAAGGGATTGCGTTCCAGCTCTTCGGCAACGAAGCTTTCGATTTCGAGCGAGGACAGCGCCAGCAGCTTGATTGCCTGCTGAAGCTGCGGCGTCATCACCAGTGATTGGGTCTGCCGAAGATCAAGGCGCGGGGTGAGGGCCATGCTTGGATTTTACGACTTCTCGTTTCGATCGAGGTCGAGACGCGTAATGCCGGTTGGTGTCTGGCCTAGGCTCGAAGCGAACGGATAAATGGCCATCCGTCGATCCTCACATTTCAAACCCTTCGCCAAGGTAAAGGCGGCGCACATTGGCATCCTTTACCAAATCTTCCGGCGAACCTGCGAACAGCACCTGCCCACCATAAATGATGCAGGCCCGGTCAACGATGTCGAGCGTTTCGCGAACATTATGGTCGGTGATCAACACGCCGATACCGCGTTTTTTCAGGTCTCTGACAAGGTCGCGAATATCGTTGATCGAGATTGGATCGATGCCGGCAAAGGGTTCATCAAGCAGGATGATCGACGGGTTGGCGGCCAGCGCGCGCGCAATCTCGCAACGCCGCCGTTCGCCGCCCGACAAAGCCATTGCCGATGCGCTGCGCAATCGGGCCAGCCCGAATTCATCGAGCAATTGTTCAAGTCGGGCTTCGCGCGTCGCGGTGTCTGGTTCGGCAAGTTCGAGGACGGCCATGATGTTCTGCTCGACCGACAGCCCGCGAAAGATCGAGGTTTCCTGCGGGAGGTAACCAAGGCCAAGGATCGCCCGGCGATACATGGGCAGCCTTGTGATATCCTCTCCATTGAGCATGATCCGGCCCGAATCGGGCTTTACAAGGCCCATGACCGAATAAAAGCAGGTGGTCTTGCCCGCGCCATTGGGGCCCAAAAGCCCAACGACTTCGCCCCTTGCCACCGACAGCGACACATCGGTCAGCACTGCCCGCTTGTCATAGCTTTTGGCGATCGACACCACTGCCAGGCCGGAGGTGAGCCCTTCCTCCGTTACCGCGCTGCCCTTAGTTTCGGGGCGCTGTGCATCATCGGCCAATGGCTGTTCAAGGCTCATGCCCTCAAAGTCCTTTCAAGTTCGAGCCTGCTTACCGCGCAATCCGGCCCAAGAAAAGCCGGTTGGCAGGATTTGTGCATGGAAGCGCCGCGCGACTTGTCCGAAACGGGTCAGTTTTTGCGCTGCGGAACGGTGAAGGTGCCGGTGACGCGGCCATTGCTGCCCGTCGTGCCCGGTGCGGATGCTCCGCCAGTGATCGTTGATCGGCCGGCCTGGAGATCGATCACGATCCGTGCGCCATTGAGTTTGTTCGCACCCTGAGTGAGGTGCACATTGCCGAGCAGTGTGATCAGATTTGCGTTCAGATCATAGATTGCAGCATCGCTTGTTGCGCGCAGATCATCCTTCGAAATAACCACGCCGCCAACCGCATCAAGCCGATCGACGTCGATGCCGCCATTGCTGGTATAGGCGGCCGTCAGTCGCGCCGCTCGCATGGTCAGCCCTGCCTGAGTGGCGGTAACCCCGCCGGTCAATAGCACGCGGTCGGCACGATCCTGCAATTCGATAGCGCCTGCGTCAAAATCGACGGGCGCATTGCTATCATGGTTACGCAATACCTGTGCCGGCGCTGCAACCGATAGCAGGGCTGCAGTGCCAATGGCGCTGGTCAGCATGATCGCAAAGAAGGATTTGGACATCATCGGCCTCCTCTAATCGCATTCTGGTCGATGCGCAAATGCGCGCCGCCTTCAAGTCGGACGATTCGTGCGTCAATGTCTGCGCGCAATTTTGCCGCGCGGAAGGTGCCGACGCGCGTTGTGCCGCTGACTGGGCCGAAACTTTCCAGCTGACGCGTCTTCATTGCAAATTCGACATTGTTCGCCGTCAGGCTGAAACCATCGCCGGCGGTGTAGGACAATGGCCCTTCCACCCGGACTTTTTCGGTGTCCAGATTATACCAGCCCTGACCGGCGACGAGTCGGGCGGGCCCATTATCCATCAGCATCTGGGCCGACAGGTCGGAAAGGCGGATGACGGGCTCGGCGCTGCTTTTCTGAACGGCGCTGCCGCCGCGCAGCACAAACGGTCTGCCCTTGCTGTCTTCACCACGGTACATTGCGTTGGTCAGCCGCATGCGCTCGGTGGCCATGTTGACCTCATCCTTGGCCAGTACGAAGCTCAGTTCTTCACGGTTGGAAAAGGGCGCAACGACCAGCAGCGCCAGCAGCACTCCGATGATGCTGGGCAGTACGACGCGAAGCAGGCGCACGAGCCGGTCACGCCGGCCGCCTGGCGCGGCGAGTCGCTGCCGCGATGTGCGTTCCTTGTCTGCCTGTTCTGACATGCGCTTTTTCCTGCGCTCCTGCTGATGAATGCGCGCTTAGCTGTGCGCGAAAATGTCGTCGTCAGGCCAGCCCATCAGATCGAGTCGCGCCCGGTGGGGCAGGAAATCGAAACAGGCCTGGGCCATGTCCATCCGGCCTTCCCGTTCCAGACGGATAAGGAATTCGGCATGGAGCCGGTGCAGAAAGCGAACGTCGCTGGCGGCATAATCCTTTTGCGCCTCGCTCAGAACCGGACCACCCCAGTCGCTCGATTGCTGCTGCTTGGAGATATCCGCGCCGAGCAGTTCCTTCACCAATTCTTTCAGGCCATGGCGATCGGTGAAGGTGCGCGTCAGCCGCGAGGCAATTTTCGTGCAGAATAGCGGCGCGGCCGTCACTCCAAGATAATGCTCGATCGCTGCGAGATCGAAGCGGGCGAAATGGAAAAGCTTCAACCGTGCGGGATCCGCCAGGATCGCGCGCAGATTGGGTGCGGCATAATTGCTGCCGGGGGCGAAACGCACCAGATGTTCATCGCCATTGCCGTCGGAAATCTGCAACAGGCACAGTCGATCCCGGAGGGTATGCAAACCCATTGTTTCGGTGTCCACGGCGACAGCACTGCTGCCTTGTAGGACGCCATCGGGTAGATCTTCTTCGTGCAGGAATACGCTCATGCGCGTCATGACTTTCTGTGCGGTAATTGAATGAGCCTTCCTCTGCCCCAGCAGGCGGCGCAAGGCAAGTTTTACCACCCGTAAAGGCTCCTGCATTATTTGCTATCGCGGTTGCCGCGTATGGAGTATAGTTGAAAGGCGTGGCGGCTGTGCCCAAACGCGGCAAATGCGGGATATTCGCCCTGTTTCGCATGGAATTAGCTTGACGGGCGACGAGAAAGTAACTGTTCGAACATGAGTTTTAATGACAAGCGTCGTGGCCGTGGCCGTGACAAGCGCGATCGTTTCGGCGACGATAATTTTGGCTTCGAGGCCCCCTCATTTCCGGGTGAATTGAGAGGCGGAGAACGCTCTGGCGGCTATAACAGCGGCGGTCCACGTGGAGGCGGTTTCGGCGGCCCGCGCGGCGGCGGCGGTGGCGGTGGCGGCTTCGGTGGTGGCGCTCCGCGTGGCCCCGCAATGCCTGCTCAGGTCGTTGGAAACGGCAAGGGTGTCGTTAAATTCTTCAACAATCAGAAGGGCTTCGGCTTCATCCAGGTTGATGACCGTCCTGACGATGTGTTCGTTCATATCAGTGCTGTCGAACAGGCTGGCCTCACCGGTCTGGCCGAGGGTCAGCCACTTGAATTTACGCTGGTTGATCGTGGCGGCAAGGTGTCGGCGACCGATCTTGTGATTGACGGTGAACCGATGCCGGTTCCCGAGCGCGCACCCCGTCCTGAGCGCCCTGGTTTTGACCGTGGCGATCGCGGTGACCGCGGTGGTTTCCAGCGTGGCGGTGAGCGTGGTGGTTTTGATCGCGCTCCGATGCGCGAATCGACCGGCGAACGTGCCAATGGCACGGTGAAGTTCTTCAACGACATGAAGGGATTCGGTTTCGTCCAGCGCGATGATGGCGGTGAAGATGTGTTCGTTCACATTTCCGCGCTTGAGCGTTCGGGCGTTGGTACCGTAACCCAGAATGACCGTCTGGCTTTCGACATTGAAGTTGATCGTCGCGGCAAATATTCGGCAACGAATGTTCAGCGCATCAGCGAGTAACATCGCTTCTGTACGATAAGAAAAAAGGGCCTCTTGCGGGGCCCTTTTTTATTTGTGTCATGCTGCGGTTTTTTATCGCGTCGGCACGGGCACGGCGCCGCTATAGTCGTAAAAGCCGCGCTTGGTCTTGCGGCCAAGCCAGCCGGCCTCGACATATTTCACGAGCAGCGGTGCCGGGCGATATTTCGGGTCGCCGGTGGTTTCGTGCAGCACCTTGATGATTTCGAAACAGGTATCCAGCCCGACAAAATCGGCAAGCGTCAATGGCCCCATTGGATGGTTGAGACCGATCTGGCAGGCCATGTCGATATCCCGGATCGATGCGACGCCTTCACCCAGCGAGAAGCAGGCTTCGTTCAGCATCGGCATAAGAATGCGGTTGACGATGAACCCGGGTACGTCTTCGGCGAATACCAACGACTTGCCCAATGTCTCGCCGAACAGCTTCACCTTCTCGACCGTCTCCTGCGATGTGGCGAGTCCGCGAATCACCTCAATCAATCCCATGATCCGCACGGGGTTAAAGAAATGGACGCCGATGAAGCGACTCGGATCAGGCGAATTTTGTGCCATGCGAGTGATCGGGATTGAAGAGGTGTTGGTGGCAAGGATTGCCGTCGAACCCAGCACCTTGCCAACCTCGTCAAAAATACGGCGCTTGATTTCTTCACGTTCTGTCGCGGCCTCGATGACCAGTCCGGCTTCAGCCATCGGCGCGTAATCGGCGACAGGGGTGATCCGTGCGAGCGTCTGTTCGGCCTCGCTCGCGCCGATTTTTTCGCGGTCGACCAATTTGCGCAGCGCCGCCGCAATCACATCCTTGCCGGCGCTGGCACGGCCGAGGTCTATGTCCGACAGAAGCACCTGATAGCCGGCGGCAGCACTCACTTGGGCGATTCCGGACCCCATTTGACCTGCACCGATAACTGCAACTGTGCGCATTTCCGTTGTACCTTTTCGAATAACCCACGCCCTTTGGGGGCAAAGCATGTCAGGCCCCTAGCGGAGCAGAACGGATGAGGATAGACTGTTTGCCATGAGCCTGTCCTTCGTACGCGCCGCATTGGCAGCCATGGTGATTTCCGTCCCCCTCGCTGCATCGCCAGTCAAGCTGGGGGAGCAGTTTTTTCACAAGGACTGGTCGGCCGTGTGCGACAACAGCCTTGCCTGCGAGGCCATTTCGCTGATGCCCGATGGTGACGGCGGGGAAGGTCCGCAAATTATCATCCGTCGCGGCAGTGGCGACGCGGGAGTCAGCGTGCGCATCCAATTCGCCGAACCGACGGGCGGACGGTACCGTGTGCTTGTCGGCGGACGTGTGGCGGCAAGTGGAACGCAAGCGGCAGGCGACTGGCCAATCATGGTCGATGGCGATGCTGCGCTCAAACTGGTGCGTGCAATCGCGCGGGGACGCACGCTATCGATCGAGGATGGCAATGGAGTGCTGCTTGGAAAGCGTGAGCTTGCCGGGTCGGCTGCCGCCTTAAACCGCATTGATGCAATACAGAATCGCGCCGGTACGCGGCAGGCATTGTCTGCAACGGGCCGTCGCGTGAAGCCTTTAAAGCTAGTCCCATTGCCGGTAGTTGAGGCCAAGCGCATTGGCAAACAGGGTCCGCTGCCCGACGCCGCAACGATCGTGGGCGTGGTCGAAGGATCGAAATGCGCAACGGAACCTTCTGCAGTGACCGAGAACAGCGCGGTTAGCCTGGGTCGGGCCGATGGCCAGCGAAGGGCTTTGCTTCTCGTCAGTTGCGGTTCGGGTGCCTATAATGCTGCGTCCGCCATTTATTTCGGAACATCCGCCGACGGCAAGAGCTGGGATTTTGTCCCCGCCCGATTTGACTATCCGGAAAAGCCCGACGAGGGGATGGATGGCGCGACACTTTTGTCGAATGTCGCTTGGGACGCATCGCGTCAACAGCTTGACGCCTTTCACAAGGGGCGTGGGCTCGGCGATTGCGGGCAAGCGCAAAGCTATGTCTGGGATGGCGCGATGTTTCGCCTCATCGAAGCCCGGGCGATGGACGAATGCCGGGGCGTTGCCGAATGGCCGGTGGTCTGGCGCGCGCGGGTCGAGTTTCGCGATTGAGGCGGACGTTAGCCCTTTCGGGCCTTTAGCAATAACTCTGCAACGCCATAGGTACGTTCATTG
>JAJTFR010000075.1 GCA_021298455.1 Sphingomonadales bacterium
CGATCATGTCTGCCCCATCGGGAATTTGCATCCGGCCAAAGCCCTGCACGGCATCACATAATAGCAGGCCGCCATCCGCATGCACTGTTGACGCGATTTCAGCGATGGGCTGGATGGTGCCGATCTCATTGTTGACAAGCATCGCCACCGCCAGACCGCGATTGTGCACCGGCGTAGCCATGTACATGCCATCATTTCTTACGGGATCAATGTCGCCCCCTGACAGCGCAACACAGTCGAGCACTGCCGCATGTTCGGTTGCATAGGCCGACACAGGAAGCCCGCTGCCCTTGATCGCAAGATTAATCGCTTCGGTCGCGCCGCTAGTGAAGATTAGCTTGCCACCTTTTGGAAGTAACGCCGCCACTTGCATCCGCGCCGCCTCAACCGCAGCAGCAGCCTTTCGCCCTCCGGCATGCGCGCTGTGCGGGTTCCAAAAATTCTCTTTCAGCCAGGGTTCCATCGCCGCAAAAACTTCTGGCGCCATTTGTGTGGTCGCCTGATAGTCGAGATAGATCATGCTGTGAGTGCCCGATTTCGGATTGTGACCCATGCGGCCACAAAACGATCAATATCAGCTTCCGACGTCTGCGGACCGAAACTGACGCGTACCACCTCACTTGCCGCCTTTGCATCCCAGCCCATCGCGCCAAGCACATGGCTCGTCTTGAGCGTTCCCGACGAACAGGCGCTGCCTGCCGAAACAGCTATGCCGGCAAGATCAAAAGAGATGAGCTGGCTCGATGCCGAAATCCCCGGCATCCGGTAGCTGCCGATCGTGCCGAGCCGCGGCGCAGTCGCAGCGACAACCTGCCCACCTGCGGCCAGAATTGCCGCATCAAGTTTCGCACGCAATTGTTGCACTGCATCCATCCAGCCAAAGCCAGCCTCAAGCGCTGCCGCAAGTCCTAGAATCGCAGGCAGATTTTCCGTTCCGCGCCGATAACCTTTTTCCTGGCCGCCACTCGGATGCAGAAGGGAAAGATCACGGAGCAGCAACGCCCCCAGCCCCGGCGGCCCGCCAAGCTTGTGCGCCGACAAGATGATCAGGTCAGCATCGGGCAGCGGCAGTTTCCCTGCACCCTGCGAGCAATCGGCGACCAACAGCCCGCCGCCTTCGCGAATGATCTTACCCAATTCGGCCAGTGGCTGGATCATACCGGTTTCATTATTGACCTGTTGAATGGCGTAGCGTCGGCCCTTTGTGATGGTATCTAACTGCACCATTCCATCGGCATCGACCCCGATATGCGGCCCATCGCCGACAGCGGCCAGCACGGCATCATGTTCGACCGCGCTTGCAACGGCATCAAATCCCTTGAGCGCAAGCGCGATCGCCTCGCTCGCGCCGCTGGCGAACAATATCTCGCCATCCCAATCCAGTGCCGTCGCGACACGCGCACGCGCCTGTTCAAGCGCCGCGCGCGCTGCCCGGCCTTCGCTATGCGGACTCGACGGGTTGGCCCACATCTCCAGCGCGCTAGCCATTGCATCACGCGCTGCGGGGACCAGCGGAGTGGTCGCTGCATGATCGAGATAGATACGGTCAGGCCCCATAACGCGCGTTGACACCCATGGCAGTTGCGAAAATCGCATTCGCTTCTATATAGCAGGTCGACCGCTGCCTAGCCCGAAGGGTGAGGCTGCCTTATGATTCCTCTGTTTAGAAACATCTTATGCCCGCCATTGCAATTCCCGGCCCAGAAGGCCGTATCGAAGCCCGTTTCTCTCCGCCGCCGCGCCCACGGGCTCCAGTGGCCATGATTTTGCATCCGCATCCGCAGGCCGGTGGCACGATGAACGACCGGATTACGCAGGCGATGTATAAAACATTTGTCGCGCGTGGCTTTGCAACGATCCGCTTCAATTTCCGCGGTGTTGGCCGCAGCGAAGGTGAATTTGACAATGGCATTGGCGAATTGTCTGACGCTGCAGCTGCACTGGATTGGGTGCAGGCCTTCCATCCCGAAGCCAGCTCGACCTGGATTGCAGGCTTCAGCTTTGGTGCGTGGATCGGCATGCAGCTCTTCGGAAGTGCGTGGATTCATTTCGGTGTCACCGCCCGCCAATATGTACGATTTCAGCTTCCTTGCACCCTGCCCCTCGTCCGGGATCATCATCCATGGCACGCAAGACGAGGTGGTTTCGCCCAACTCGGTCCAGAAGTTGGTCGACAAACTACGCACGCAAAAGCACATCACCATCCACCATGATGAAATTCCGCGTGCCAACCATTTCTACGAAAATGAAATGGACCTGCTGATGGCGTCGGTGGACAATTATCTCGATATGCGGCTTGATCCGGCCTGCCCCATCAAGTGATCTTGTAAAGCGGCTGTCCCTTTGTGGGCAGCCCTTAACCGTTCTTGCTATTCACAAGTGTTTGCCCGGCCTCGTCAGGCACGGTCCAGATCGCGACATTCGCGAACAGGACCAGCGCGGCCGCAATCATCAGCCATACTTTCTGGCCCAGCCCTTCGCGCTTCCAAAGACGCCAAGCACCCCAGATAAGGGCGAAGCCCCCAAGCATTGCAACAGATAGAAATGCACTGGTCATACTACTTGCGATAAAAGCTGTGGAAGGCTGAGGTCAAGCCGCGAAATCACCCAGATTTGCAATGGCCTTTTGGGCCGACCTATCCTAAAGCGCGGCCATTCCGAGTCACAAGACATTATAAGGGCCGGCGAGATGCGCATTGCCATTGCTTCCGATCATGCGGCTGTCGCACTGAAAGCGGCGCTGGTGGCGTATCTTGAAGCGTCAGGGCATGACGTCTCCGACCTTGGCCCGGCCGATGAAAGTTCGGTCGATTACCCCGATTATGGCTATAAACTCGCAGACGCGATTGCCATTGGCGCAGCTGACCGCGGCGTTGCTCTGTGCGGATCGGGCATTGGCATTTCCATCGCGGTAAACCGCAATCCAGCCTGCCGCGCAGCGCTGGTTTCCGAACCGCTCTCGGCCAAATTGGCGCGCGAACATAATGACGCGAATGTGATCGCTATGGGCGCTCGCCTTACCGGCATAGACATGGCCAAGGCCTGCCTTGACGCCTTTCTTTCAACCGATTTCGGCGGCGATCGCCATGCCCGCCGCGTCGGAAAGCTTTCCAACCCTCCCATGCCCAAGGAATCCGCATGACCAGCGCTGCTGCCAATGACGTCCAGACCAACGGTTTTTTCACCGAGAGCCTTAGCCAGCGTGACCCGGAAATTGCCGGTTGGATTGCAAAGGAGCTTGGGCGTCAGCAAGACAAAATTGAACTGATCGCATCGGAGAACATCACCTCAAAAGCGGTGTTGGAGGCGACAGGATCAATCCTGACCAACAAATATGCCGAAGGCTATCCCGGCAAGCGCTATTATGGCGGTTGCGAATATGTCGATGAGATAGAAACGATCGCGATCGAACGGGCCAAGCAGTTGTTCGGGTGCGAATTCGCCAATGTGCAGCCCAATTCGGGAAGCCAGATGAATCAGGCAGTGTTCCTTGCGCTGCTGCAACCGGGCGACACCTTCATGGGCCTTGACCTTGCTGCAGGCGGGCACCTGACGCACGGTTCGCCCGTGAACATGAGCGGCAAGTGGTTCAATCCAGTGGCCTATGGCGTGCGGCGCGATACCCACCAGATCGATCTTGACGAAGTCGCCAAAACAGCGCGTGAGCACAAGCCGAAGCTGATCATCGCAGGCGGCACTGCTTATTCGCGCACTTGGGACTGGGCTGCCTTCCGCCAGATCGCCGATGAAATTGGCGCCTATCTGCTGGTCGACATGTCCCATATTTCCGGCTTGGTGGCAGGCGGCGCGCATGCATCGCCGATCCCGCATGCACATGTCGTGACATCAACGACGCACAAGTCGCTGCGCGGCCCGCGCTCAGGCATCATCTTGTCGAATGACGAAGCATTGGCGAAGAAGTTCAACTCGGCAATCTTCCCCGGCTTGCAAGGCGGCCCGATGATGCATGTTATTGCAGCCAAGGCGGTCTGCTTTGCAGAAGCGATGCGCCCGGAGTTCAAAAGCTATGCCGCCAGCGTGGTCGAAAACGCCCGCGCGCTCGCGGCTTCGCTTCAGGAACAAGGACTCGATATTGTCTCGGGCGGCACCGACAACCACTCGATGCTCGTCGACCTTCGTCCAAAGGAAGCCAAGGGCAAGCATGCTGAACATGCACTCGACCGTGCGTCGATCACCTGCAACAAAAATGCGATCCCCTATGATCCTGAAAAGCCCTTTGTGACGTCGGGTCTGCGGCTTGGCACCCCTGCGGGTACGACCCGCGGTTTCGGTCCAGCCGAATTCCGCGAAGTTGGCCGCATGATCGCCGACGTCGTCGAAGGATTGCGCAAAAATGGCGAAGCCGGCGACGGCCAAATCGAAGCACGCGTCAAGGAAGAAGCCGAAGCGCTTTGCGCGCGCTTTCCGATTTATCCGGGCTAAGCTAAGATCGCACTTGAAACGGGGTGGTGACTTACTCATCTAATACACAGATGAAGGGAGGATATGATGTCCCAAACCTGTAACGAGTGCGCCGCCGAGATTAGCGACGGCATGAAATTTTGTCCCGGGTGCGGGGCAAAAACGCCGGAAAGGTTGGCTGAGGAAAGCATCCCCAACCAAGCCAAACATTATGTCGGTGAAGCCGCAGAGGAATTGTGGGGGGCGACGAAAGACGCCTATCACAAAGGCAAGCACCTTGCCGATGCAGACAGTGCGAAAAAGGTTGCCGGTGGCGCCGCCTTGGGTGCTGCCGCCGCGCTTATCGCCCCGATAGGTATCGTCACCGGCGCGGCAATCGGCGCCGGAATTGTCGCATATCGGCATATGAACAAGAAAAAGAACCAAGAAAAAGAGAGATAATGCGCTGCCCTTTTTGCGGACATGACGACAGCCAAGTCAAAGACAGCCGGCCAACGGAAGACGGGGCATCGATCCGTCGTCGTCGCCAGTGCGAGGGCTGTGGAGCAAGGTTCACGACGTTTGAACGCATCCAGCTTCGCGAGTTGACCGTATTGAAAAGCGAAGGTCGACGCGAACCGTTCGACCGTGAAAAGCTGGAGCGGTCGGTGTCGATCGCTTGTCGCAAACGTCCGGTTGATACCGTCCGGATCGATAAGCTGGTATCAGGCATCCAGCGCCAGTTGGAAACATTGGGCGATAGTGAAATCGAATCCGCGCGCATCGGTCAGTTCGTGATGGAAGGCCTCAAGGCGCTTGATACTGTTGCCTATATCCGCTTTGCCAGCGTCTATAAGGAATTCGCCGAAGCTCGGGATTTCGAGGAATTTGCAGGTGCCGTAGCCGAAGCCGCGAAGAAATGACGCAGCCCCCCATTATCATTCTCGTCCGCCCGCAACTGGGCGAGAATATCGGCAAGGCTGCCCGCGCCATGCTCAATTTCGGGCTGACCGAGTTACGCCTTGTGGCACCACGCGACGGGTGGCCCAACCCAGATTCCGGTCCGGCGGCGGCAGGCGCGGATATCGTGCTTGAAAAGGCTGAAGTCTTTGAAACACTTGCCGATGCGACCGCCGATGTTGCGAATATTTATGCAACCACGGTGCGCAAGCGCGGGGTAACAAAGCCTGTTTTGACGCCGGAGGAAGCGGCCAACGAGATCGTTGTCGCACCGGGGCGTAGCGCTATTCTTTTCGGCGCCGAACGGTCGGGGCTGGAAACCGACGATGTTGCGGTTGCCCGCTCGATCATAACCGTTCCAATCAATCCGGAATTCGGGTCGCTCAACCTCGCCCAGGCAGTAATCCTGTGCGCCTATGAATGGTCAAAACACCAGAATCTAGCGAGCCCGCCCAAGGTCGATCTTGATCCCCCTGCCCCTCAGGTCGAACTTGACGGAATGATCGGTCACCTTTTTGGTTTGCTGGAGGAACGCGAGTTTTTCTTCCCGCCTGAACGCACGCAGGTAACGCAGCGCACATTGCGCAACCTTTTGACAAAGCCCGCCTGGAACAGCCTTGAAGTTCGCACCTTGCGCGGGGTTCTGACATGCCTAGAGGATCGCCGTAGGCCGTAAGCGCTTTACGATTCAGACTTGCTTGCATCCCATTTCCTCCTATCCCGCCTCTTCCCTCTTGGAGAATTCCGAATGCCCGTGATTGAAACTATCGCCCTTTTGCTGCTGACCCCTGCCGCTGCGCCTGCGGCCGATTCTGCAGAGGCAGCGCCCACCATGGCGGCAGCGCCTCAAGCGAAAGCCAAGGCGAAAAAGATCTGCAAGAATGACCCGCGGAGGACCGGGACGCGCATTTCCAAGCGCATCTGTAAGACTGAAGAAGAATGGAACACTCCGGAAGACGGTCAGGAAATCGGTGTGCGTTCGCAAACCAGCCGCGCCGATATGGAAAATGTAGGCGGTATGGGCCAACCCTGAGGCCGGCCGATCTGCGGTTCAATCAACCGCGCAGGGCATCCCAGCGATCATATTCATACGCAATCGAACCTTCGACCAGCGTTTCCCACATTGCAGCAATAACGTCCTGCGGGATACGAAGGTCGAGCGCGGCGCGGCGCGCATTGGCAATCACCTGGGCCTTGCGAACCTCGTCCCGCACGCTGTTGCGATCATCTTTTATGCGAGCTGCAGCACCCATATAAGCGAAGCGACGGGCAAGCAACGCGACGATTTCTGCATCGAGTTGATCAACGCCGGTGCGTACTTCAGCCATGGTCATGCAGTGGGCAGGATCTTTGGCCATTTCAGGGACGGATTGTGCTGTCATGGGCCGCGTCCTTAGGCCCTCAGCAGCTGACTGTCGAGCCTTGGAGGCCTCGATTCTGGTGCTGTTCGTCGAAACAGGCTATCAGAAGAGGCATCGATCAGATACCGGTCCGGTAAATTTGAGAATGACGGAGATTTAAATGATATTGTCCTTGGCGAGCGCCTTGTTGCTTATGCAGGCTGCCCCCGCGGCCGTAGATGGCGCTGCTGCATCTGCCGATGCCGACAAAAAGATCTGCAAACGCGAAAAGCAGATCGGATCTTTGGTCCGTGCGAAGAAAATCTGCCGCACCAAGGCTGAATGGGATGCTGCCGAGGCGCAGGCCCGGCAGGATGTTGGCGAAATCCAGCGGACCACACGTGCACCGGCCAACGGCTGACCGCTACACCGCGATAGCAATCGCTTGACTTTCGGGGCAACGCCGTTAATGGCGCGACCTTCGCAATTGACCCTGCACTTCCGGTGAAGCAGGTGTCCGGTGCTCATATCTGGGTATCGCGCGGTTCCGGGAACATGAATGTAACGCAATTGAAAGGACTTTGACCCTCATGTCGAAGCGTCAGAATTCGAAGTATAAAATCGACCGCCGCCTTGGTGAAAATATCTGGGGCCGCCCTAAATCGCCGGTGAACCGCCGCGAATATGGCCCGGGCCAGGATGGTCAGCGCCGCAAGGGCAAGATTTCCGACTATGGCCTGCAGCTGCGCGCAAAGCAGAAGCTGAAGGGCTATTATGGCGACATCACTGAAAAGCAGTTCAAGCGCGCCTATCAGGAAGCAAACCGCATGAAGGGTGACACTAGCCAGAACCTGATCGGTCTGCTGGAACGCCGCCTCGACATGATCGTATATCGTGCAAAGTTTGCTCCGACGATCTTCGCTGCGCGCCAGATCGTGAGCCATGGCCACATCCGCGTCAATGGCGTGAAGTGCAACATTGCAAGCCGCCAGATCGATGCCGGCGATGTGATCAGCCTTGGTAACAAGGCGAAGGAAATGGCTCTCGTTATCGAAGCCCAGGGCCTCGCCGAACGTGACATTCCCGATTATGTCAGCCCCGATGGCAACGACAAGATCACCTTCACGCGCGTTCCGACGCTCGACGAAGTGCCCTATCCGGTAAAGATGGAACCCAATCTGGTCGTCGAATTTTATTCGCGCTGATCGGTTTGATCAAAGTTACGAAAAGGCGGCCACTGGCCGCCTTTTTTGTTGCGGGCAATCTGGCAAGGTCTCTTTTCATTTGAGCCTCCCTGTTTCCGCCCTGGCCCTTTCGGGCTGCAAACCAGTCGATGGCCCATCCGCTGCCGGCCTTCCGCAAGTTTCGGTGCCCGAAATGTCCGAAGCGACAATGAAGGATATCACCCGCACGCTGTCGTCCGATGCCTTTGAAGGCCGCGCTCCCGGAACCGCAGGCGAAGACAAGACGGTCGCGCTGATGATCGAGAAGTTCAAGGCGGCGGGGCTTTCGCCGGGCAACCCGTCGAGCAGCAAGGATGGCGGCTGGACGCAGGATGTCCCGCTTGTCGAGATTGCTGGCGCCAACTTCTCTCCGCTGACGGTCAGCGGCAAGAATGGCAAGACGCTGAGCTTTACCTATGGCGATCAGTTTGTCGCCGGCAGCTACCGCGAACAGCCGCGCATTGACATCAAGGACAGCGATGTCGTCTTTGTCGGCTATGGCATAAACGCCCCCGAAAAAGGCTGGAACGATTATGCCGGTGTCGACGTTAAGGGGAAAACCGTCCTCATCCTCGTCAATGACCCTGATTTCGAAAGCACAGGCCTTGAAGGCCCCTTTGGCGGCAAGGCGATGACCTATTATGGCCGGTGGACCTACAAGTTCGAGGAAGCCGCACGTCAGGGAGCAGCGGCGGCGTTAATCGTTCATGATACCGCACCTGCAGCTTATGGTTGGAATGTCGTCAATTCCAGCTGGACCGGCCCGCAATTCCTTGCCCAGTCAAAGGATGGCGGCGCAAGCCAGACCGAAGCCAATGGCTGGGTTCAAAAGGATATCGCTGCGCAGATCATGGCCGCAGGTGGACAGGATCTAGAAAAAGCCATGGCAGCGGCCAAGCAAAAAGGCTTCAAAGCCGTTCCGTTGGGCCTGAAAGCCGGCATGAGTTTTGAGAATAGAATCTCCAAAAAGAACAGCCGCAACATCGTCGGCATATTGAAAGGCGCAAAGCGGCCTGACGAATATGTACTCTACAGCGCGCATTGGGACCATCTGGGCCGCTGCACACCCAAGGATGGCGACGAAATCTGCAACGGTGCAGTCGATAATGCCACTGGCACCGCCGCGCTGGTCGCGCTGGCCGAGGCCTTCCAGAAAGGCGGCGCCCCCGACCGCAGCGTGATCTTCCTAGCCGTAACCGCCGAGGAATCAGGGCTGTTGGGTTCAAAACATTATGCCGAAAACCCGATCTACCCGCTCGCGCGGACGGTTGGCGGCGTGAATATGGATGCCTTTTCGATGACCGGGCCGGCAAAGAACCTGACGGTCATCGGCATGGGCAAGTCGCAACTTGACGATTATTTGAATGCCGCCGCCAAGATCGAAGGCCGCACGCCGGATCGCGAACCGACGCCGGAAAAGGGTTTCTATTACCGCTCCGACCATTTCAGTTTCGCCAAGCTGGGCGTACCCATGGTCTATTTCGAAGGCGGCGACGATTTGGTGAAGGGCGGTCGCGCCGCAGGGGAAGCCGCAGCGAAGGATTATGAAGCCAATCGCTACCACGGCCCGGCCGACGAGTTTGACGAAAATTGGGACTGGTCGGGCGTAATGGCCGATTTGCGGCTTTATTACCGCGTCGGCCGAATGCTGGCGATGACCGACGTCTGGCCCAATTGGGTTGAGGGTGACGAGTTCCGGGCCATTCGCGACAAGAGCCGGGCAGGAAAGTAGTATTCCATGACCATTCGCATGCCCGCTGAATGGGCTCCGCACGAAGGCGTCTGGATCGGCTTTCCGTCTGATCCCGATGCCTGGGGCGAGCCTTTGGCAGCAGCCCAAAAGCAAATCGCGGCCTTTGCCAATGCGGTGCATGATGGCGGCAGCGGGGAACGCGTACACCTGATTGCCAAGGGCGCGACGGCAACGGGCATCGCCCGCGCACTGGTCGACGATGGTGTCGTCGTAGAAGACAGGCTGATCGGTGATGTCTGGCTGCGCGATACCGGCTGCATCATTGTTGGCTCGGGCGCAGACCGGATCGCCCGCGATTTCGGTTTCAACGGCTGGGGCAACCGTTTCCGTTATGAAGGCGATCAGACCATCGGCGCCGAACTGGCGCGCGCGGCTGGCCTGACAATCAGCACCTGCGACTGGATATTGGAAGGCGGATCGATTGACGTCGATGGCGCAGGCCTTGCTGTGACCACCGCGGATTGCCTGTTGAACCCCAATCGCAACCCCGCGCTCGATCAAAAGGCGATCGAAGAACGGCTTGCCCGCGACCTCGGCATTGAACGCTTGCTATGGCTCGGTGATGGCCTCGCCAATGATCACACCGATGGCCATATCGATAATCTTGCCCGCTTCGTCGGACCCAACCATCTGGTGATCCCCGAGGCGCGCGATAGTAATGATCCGAACGCCGAAGTCTTCGCCGATGCGCGGGCGCGTGCCGAAGCCTTTGGCTGCCGCGTGACGCCCCTGCCCTCAGTCGGCAGGTTCGAGCAAGATGGCGAAGCGGTCCCGGCCAGCTATATGAACTTTTACATCGGCAACAGTGCTGTCGTCGTTCCAATTTATGGCAGCCGCCATGATGAAGACGCGTTGGCCGCACTCGAACCGCTTTTCCCCGGGCGGAAGATCGTTGGCGTGCGTGCAGATGCCGTGTTGACCGGCGGCGGCAGTTTCCACTGTTCAAGCCAGCAACTGCCAGCCTGACCCTATTGGCAATCTGTCATAGGCAGCCCATATTGCGGCTTCCCTGTTGAAACGAGAGGACCTTCCCGATGAAAAAGACGATATGGCTTGCCGCTGCGGCGGCAACATTGCTTGGTAGCGGCGTTTACGCGCATGATCATGGCAATGCCAAAGGCAAGGACTCCGCCGCCCATGCGCAAATGCACAAGGCGCACCAACAACGCCTCGGCCAGATCTTGGCAGACCCTTCGCGTGCCGAAGACGCAAAGCGTGACAAATATCGCCACCCTGCCGAAACACTCGAATTCTTCCGTGTTCATCCCGATCACAAGATCGGCGAATATGCACCTGGCGGCGAATGGGTATCGCGCCTGCTCGGTCGTTATGTCGAAGGCCCCGGCAAGCTGGTCGGCCTCTATTTCAATCCGGCAGGCTTTGCGGATCCCAAGCGGCAGGAAGGCATTAAGGCAGGCGCGGCCAGCTATGCCGCCGATGTTGCGAAGGTAACCGGACGCCCGGCGACCGATTATTCCGCTTTCACACTGGGTGATATTCCCGAAGGCCAGAAAGGCACGTTCGACCGCATCCTGATCATGCGGATGATGCACAATATCAACCGCTGGAACATTGCTGATTCCGAACTGAAGGCGATGCGCGAACTGCTGAAGGACGACGGCCTTGTTGGCATCGAACAGCACCGCGCAAAGGCCGATGCACCCTATAGCTACACCGATGGCGGCAAGGGCTATATGCGCGAAGCCGATGTCATCAAGATGATGGAAATCAACGGCTTTGAACTGGTCGGCAAAAGCGAAGTGAACGCCAACCCGAAGGATAGTGCCGACTGGCCCGACGGCGTGTGGACCTTGCCCCCGGTGCTTGCCAAAAAGGATGTCGATCGCGCAAAATATGAGGCGATTGGCGAAACTGACCGGATGACCCTGCTGTTCAAAAAGCGGCTTTGATCTAAATTGGCAGGGCTGGCCTTGTCAGCTCTGCCGCCCCCTTTATTGACAATCAGCATTGCCGCGCGTTCGGACGTGCGGCTATAGGCAGGCCATGACCCGTTCTATCACCGTCGCGGCATTGCAGCTGCCCCTTATGGCCAGCGAGGCTGAAAACATTGATGCTGTCGCCGGCCTGGTTGAACAGGCGGCACATGAAGGCGCGCAGATCATCCTGCCGCCCGAATTATTCTCTGGCCCTTATTTCTGCAAAACACAGGAAGAAGCCCATTTTGCGCTCGCTCGCCCAACGCTTGAGCATCCTTCGGTTCAGGCAATGGCGAAATTGGCGAAAAAGTTGGGTGTCGCCATCCCCACCAGTTTTTTCGAACGGGATGGTTCGCATTTCTACAACACCATCGCGATGATCGACGCCAATGGCGACATTCTGGGCACCTATCGCAAAAGCCATATTCCCGACGGTCCAGGCTATCAGGAAAAATATTATTTCCGCCCCGGCAACACGGGGTTCAAAGTGTGGGACGTTTTTGGCACTCGCATCGGTGTAGGCATCTGCTGGGATCAATGGTATCCCGAATGTGCGCGTTCAATGGCCCTGATGGGTGCAGAAATGCTCCTTTATCCCACCGCAATTGGAGCAGAGCCGCAAGACGCTACGCTGGATACAAGGCATATGTGGCGGCGTGCAATGGTTGGCCATGCAGTGTCGAATTGCATGCCGGTAATTGCCGCCAACCGCGTCGGCGCAGAGGCTGATCATGGCGGCTCTGCACAGAAATTCTATGGCACCAGCTTCATCGCCAATGAATGGGGCGATATTGTCTGCGATCTTGATGACAGCGAAACCGGGTTGTTGGTCGCCAGTTTTGATCTCGACCAGGCCCGGTTGCACCGTGCCTCTATGGGCTTTTTCCGGGATCGCAGACCGCAGCTTTACGGGCGGCTGGTGGAGGATATTTGAAACCGTCGCTCTACCTGATTGGTATTGGATCCAACCAGCGCCATCCGCTTGCCGGTGATCCCCGACGCATCGTTACCGCCGCGATCGAGGCGCTGGAAATGCCTGAAATTGACGTATTTGCCGACTCCAGCGTCATCACCAGTGCACCTTTGGGACCTTCCGCAAGGCGTTACGCCAATGCCGCAATACTCGTCTCATCGCCGCTTTCTCCGTCCGACATGCTCGACAGGCTGCATGCGGTCGAACAGCATTTCGGGCGTGACCGGCGCGGCGCACGCTGGCGGGCGCGCACCCTTGATCTTGATATCCTTGCATGGTCCGAAGGCATGTGGGTTTCGGATTCGCCTGCCCTTGCCATACCGCATCCCGCGTTGCGCTATCGCACCTTTGCGCTGGGACCGGCGGCAGAAATTGCCCCCACTTGGCGCGATCCGGTGACCGGGCTGACACTGCGGCAACTTTTTCATCGCCTTACCCGTCCCAAGCCGCTTGACCGCCGCCAAGCAGCACATTAGGGGGAGCGCTCCAAACCGCGCGGAACGATCCGCGCCGTGATGGGCCGTTAGCTCAGTCGGTAGAGCAACTGACTTTTAATCAGTAGGTCGCTGGTTCGAATCCAGCACGGCTCACCATTAAAGCATTGAAATTGAAGCACTTTCTTCGTTTCAATGCTTGGTGAATTCCCCCGCAAAAAGGTATAAACAGGTATAAACTGTTTTTTGAGGGAATCACCTCCCTCAACGGCTCAAAAAATCTGCTCTTCTGGTGACATGACCCCCAGCTTTCCACCAGCTGAGATTGGAGTCTGACGGCTTTGTTGCGCATAAGCGGGGTTGAAGCAATAGATGCCCCTGCCGTCAGTCCATCCGGGGTTTGGCACTAGTTGTACGCATACTTCTGCGGGAAAACGGATAACGCGCGGGTAAAACACATTCTTTTGTTTTAAATCCTGGCCGCTCGCAGGCGCGGTCTCGATGGCATAAGCCAACCGAACAAAAGGCTCATCCTCGCGCCCAATCTCAGCTTTCTGTTGTTCGTAAAGCAAGCTGTGCGCGAGGTATCCGGAGAGGATAAGCAGAACAGCAATTGTTGATGAACCAATTTTTTTATCGTCTGTTGATATTGCCATTCTAGCTACGGCGGGGCTGCTTTCAAGCTGCGCCAGCGGCAAAATGAACGGCCGCAATGTTATCGTTTGCTGACAGTTCACTTTGGCGGATTTGTTGTGGCAAATCGACATTAGTCGTTAACGAGCTGATCCCCCTTAGTCACCCGAACAGATCGTTTCAGAAAACTAACCACAACAAATATCCCCAGTATCGCAATGGCCGGAGTTGCTATGTCTAATGCGATAGAGATTAACTTAAATGTATCCCCAGCAAATTGGCCAACATTAAAACGCCAAACAAGATCGAAACAAACTATCGCACTGCCTGCAACGACTGCATCCGCACGCGGAAACGCAGATGCTTTGAAGCCTCGCCAAGCGATAAGAATGACCACTGCAAGAAATAGCGCTACGGTGCAGAAAACCAAAACTTCACCTACAAACGGTGTTAAGAGCCAACCGTAGAAGCTCGGAGACCCGTAACGCATAGCCGTAAACCAAAGGGCGAATGCAACGTAGAAAGTGATGGCCAGAGGCGAGGCACGACTATGCATCGGCCTAACATCTACCAAACTTGGAATGTCCGCAATGTTGTCGTTTTCTGAGGGTCCGCTTTCAGTGTCGCCAATCGCTCAATCAGACGGCTCAAATGTTGTGGATTCCGGACAAGTCGATCACCGAACTGAGGGTATGGGAAGACCTTCGACGATTTCGCGCAGTTCGCCATTCCTATCTGCCAATCGCTCGTGGTCGCAGCCGAAATCCGCAAGATAATGGACATCGTCGTCGGCTGATTGCCAGCGCACATAGAAAGCGCCTGCGTCCGCAACTTCGGGTACGCCTTTCGGGCAGACTTGCTCGATGAACCTCATCGCACTCTCTTCAGAGAATGGCACCGCTTGCTTGCGATATGGCTGCAGTTTTGCAAGCAGTTCAAGCAGTTCGACTCGAGTGAGTTTGAAACCACCCTTAGTCCCGTCAGGATGTGTTTCGCTATCCTTGTAGGTTCCATTACCTTCTGCATCGATCACAACGTCGAGGGAAGACCAGCCAGAAAGCCGCATCTCGAGCCGCTCGTGCTTCCCTTCGCTGCTGTCTGGCGCGCAGCTTGTAGCAAAGAGCAAGATGAATGAGGCGAACAAGGCACGCATTCAGTTGATATACACCGACAAGCCATTGGCGGCTACTGGGTCGTGTCCTGACAGTCTGCTTTTGTTGCGAATGCCCTCAAAGCTGCCCTTGGCCAAGGGCAGCTAACGAGGAAGTGAAATGGTAGCCTGAATGGCCGCTTTTGGGTGGGAAGCGGACATTGTTTCGTTGCGAACAGGCGCGGACCGTATACAATAATGCTATGGCGCTTCTGTATGTCCATTTAGCCCCTGATCAGACTCCGCCGCAGCTGTTGCACGAACCATTTAGGGTGATTATCGTTTCAGAAGCCGAGGTTACGCAAGAATGGTGCAAGCGCGTTACGGAATGGCTATTAAAAAGCGGATGCCTGTATGTTGTCGCATGGGGCACTGAGTGCGAAAAATGGCACGATACCGTGGATTGGCTCAACGTCGAAGAGTTCGACGGAAACATTCCGGAGGATAGGTTTGTAATGACGACTTGGCCCACGGACGAACCACTATCCGAGGCAATGTGGTTTGCTGGGCAGTGCGCATACCACTCAACCGTCGAACTCTCTAATACCTTAGTGCTCCACATAGCCAGTCAGGCTCGAGAGGCCGATTTACTCGAGACATACGCTGCCAGTCAGATCATACACGACGACCACTGAAGAATGTCCGCAAGGTTGTGGCTAGCGGAAATAAGCTGTCCACGACAATGCTCATAAAATGCTCATGACTTTTCCTGCGCCGAGCTTATGTTTTTCGGCTTAATGGATAAGGGTATGACATGACGATCTCGATACGGGCGGCTCTCATCGCGCCAATACCGTTCTTCCTCTTACTCCTGATTGGGCTTGTAGAACCCAGCTTCGGCTGGACCGATGCGGTTTTTAGCGTCGGTGTTTCAGCGGCCTGCAGCTATGGGTTTATGTTTGTCGCGGGATTGCCGACGCACTTCATTCTGCGCCGGTTTGGATGGCAGAGTTGGGCGCACTATGTGTTTGGGTTCTTAATGGCTTTGATCATTGTCGTGATCCTGTTCACGGCTATGGAAAGTCCTCCACTTCCTCCATTGCCACACGACAGTTCTCCCTTCGAACAATTTTCTTTACGAGATGGCGGCTGGATGCTTGTGCTTGCTTTCTTTTCCCCAATTGCGGCGTTGATGGCGCTATTGTTTTGGTATGGAGCAGTGAGAAGCGGCCAACATTTAA
>JAJTFR010000076.1 GCA_021298455.1 Sphingomonadales bacterium
AGCGGGAGGGCATCGTTTTGGGCGGCATCGCCTCCTTGCCCACCTATAATCGCGGGGTGGCCGACCACCAGTTTCTCTTCGTCAACGGCCGTCCGGTCAAAGACAGGCTGTTGGTTGGTGCGGTGCGCGGCGCCTATGCCGAAATGCTGGCGCGCGACAGGCATGCTGTCGTGGCCCTTTTCCTCGACCTCCCGCCGTCGGAGGTCGATGTGAATGTGCATCCCGCAAAAACAGAAGTCCGCTTCCGCGAACCGGCATTGATTCGCGGGATGATCGTTTCGGGACTGCGCCACGCAATTGATCAGGCCGGCTTTCGCAGCGTCCAGCGTCCTGCCGAGGCCGCGCTGGCCAATTGGCAAGTCGAGCCAGTGCGGACAGTGCAGGGCGATATATTTGCTGCCTCACCCACTGCCTATCAGGGCGACTATTCCCGCCGAGCCACTTATCCATCCTTTGCGGACTCGCGCTCCAGCTTTGCCGACCTTGCAAGCATTCAAGGCGAGGATTTGGCCCCGCTTATGGGTCGTGCCGAGCCATCGATTGAAGCTGTGCCCGAATCCGTGCGCCACCCGTTAGGCGTTGCCCGCGGGCAGGTTGCTGCGACCTATATCGTTGCCGAGGCTGAAGACGGGCTGGTCATTGTTGACCAGCACGCCGCGCACGAACGACTGGTGCTTGAACGCATGCGTGCGGCGACGGCACAGGGTAGGGTGGCTACACAGGGGCTGCTTGTGCCCGAAGTAGTCGAACTGGATGAGCCTGCCTGTGACCGGTTGGAAGCGCGCATTGGCGAGTTGGCGGAATTTGGTCTGGAAATCGAACGCTTCGGTCCCGGCGCGATGCTGGTGCGCAGTGTGCCGGCATTGTTGGGCACCAAGGATGCGCAGTCGCTTGTCCGCGATCTTGCCGATGATCTCGCAGCCTATGACGAAGCCATCAGCCTGAAAGAACGCCTCGACCTTGTTGCCGCAACGATGGCTTGCCACGGTTCGGTGCGGGCTGGGAGGGTGCTTTCAGTCGCGGAAATGAACGCACTGCTGCGCGAAATGGAGGTCACTCCCCATAGCGGCCAGTGCAATCATGGCCGTCCGACTTGGGTCAAACTGGCGCTTGGCGATGTCGAGAAACTGTTTGGCCGAAAATAGCGATCAATCGCTTGCGACTTCCGGATTGCGCACCCTGATCAGCCCGGTCGACACCATTGTCATCACCGCGACATCATTCTGATTGAACACGGTGGTGCGTCCCTTGAACATTCCCATTTCGGGGCGCGATTGCGACCGCCGCTTGGACAATACTTCGCTTTCGATGCGCAGCGTGTCACCGGGATAGACAGGTTTCAGCCAGCGTAGTTCGTCTATACCCGGCGAACCAAGGCCCGCCTGTTGGTTGACTTTCATATTGTCGACCATCATCCGCATCGCCATTGATCCGGTGTGCCAGCCGCTGGCAGACAGACGGCCGAAATAGGTTTGCGCCGCTGCTTCGTCGTCGAGATGGAAGGGTTGGGGATCATATTTACTGGCAAATTCGATCACTTCTTCCCGGGTAACCTCATATCGGCCAAAGCTAGCCTTGGAACCGACGACGATGTCTTCGTAATGGAGCATAATTTCTCAAACCTGTTC
The DNA here is from genome assembly GCA_021298455.1 of Sphingomonadales bacterium. Classification (GTDB taxonomy): domain Bacteria; phylum Pseudomonadota; class Alphaproteobacteria; order Sphingomonadales; family Sphingomonadaceae; genus Sphingorhabdus_B; species Sphingorhabdus_B rara. The sequence continues at coordinate 1,629 of JAJTFR010000076.1, forward strand.
GATGATCGGAATCTGTGGTGCCGCTTCGCGGGGAAGATGCCCGGTGAGGCGCGGGTCGGGGAAGGTTTCAAGCTGGCGCTGATAGGCCACGAACCCATGCTTTTGATAAAAGCGTAACGCCCCGGGTGCATCCAGCGTGCAGGTGTGCACCCACATGCGTTCGACGCCTTGCCCTTGTGCATTTCGGCGCGCCCAGCCCAGTTGCAGCGCCATCGCCATCAACCAGCCGCCATGCCCCTTGCCGTTAAGCGGCGGGATCAGGCCGAAAAAGGCGATCTCACATTGCCGTGCCTCTCGAAAATCCAATTCTAATATGCCGACTTCGATTCCACGCCGGTCGCTGACCGCCCAGATCATGACATCGGGATGGTGGATGATCGCGGTCAGCTCGGCGTCGTCCATCACCAATCGAGAGAACCACAGCCAAGGCTCACCCACGCGACGATAGAGCAGTCGGTATTTTTCAAGGGCAGGGGCTTCCCACCGCTCCAGCCGAAATTCCGATGGCGGCATGGGACGCAACGCGGGCTTTTGGGTCATTTCAAGCGTTGTGACGATCGCTGCGATTTGCCCGTCGGCTATAGGTGTATAGGTCAAGCGGCTATTCCCAGACGACCTCGGGCGGCAGGCTCATCAAGATTGCATCGACATTGCCGCCTGTCTTGAGGCCGAAGGTCGTGCCCCGGTCATACACAAGGTTGAATTCGGCATAGCGCCCACGCCAGATGCGCTGTGCCTGCTTTTCTGCCTCTGAAAATTCCAATTCCATCCGCCTGCGCACTATCTGAGGGAAAATGTCGAGAAATGCCTCGCCCACATCCCGTGTGAAGGCGAAGTTCCGCTCGAACATCGTGTCATTCTCGCATTCGAGATGATCATAGAAAATGCCGCCGACCCCGCGGTGCACCTGACGATGCGGAATCCAGAAATAATCGTCGGCCCATTTCTTGTAACGCTCATAGACATCTGGGCCATAGGGCGCACAGGCGGCGCGCAGACGGGCATGGAACTCTTCTGTATCTTCATCATAAGCGATGGGTGGGTTGAGGTCCGCGCCGCCACCGAACCACCGTTTCGCCGTTGTAAGGAAGCGGGTGTTCATATGGACCGCGGGTGCATGGGGGTTCGCCATATGGGCCACAAGACTGATCCCGGTTGCAAAGAAACTAGGGTCTTCGCTTGCGCCATGGATTGTCTTGGCAAATTCGGGGTTGAATGCCCCGCCTACGGTCGAGACATTGACGCCGACTTTTTCAAAAACCTTGCCCTTCATTACCCCGCGCACGCCACCACCGCCGGGCGATCCGTCGTGATCCAGACGGTCCCATGCGATATACTCAAAACTGGCATCGGATCCTGCCTGGCGTTCGATCGCCTCAAAGGCGGCGCAAATGCGGTTACGCAGATCCTCGAACCAGTCGCGTGCGGCCTGTTGCTGACTATCAAGAGAGAGGGTCACGTAATTTACTCCAAAGGTAGCTGCCCCGTCTGGCGCAGCGCTTCTGCCAATGCGATGCCAGCCGAGACAGCAACATTCAAGGAGCGAAATTCTGGCTGCATCGGAATGCGTATCCGCAAATCGCATTGCCTGGCGACGCTTTCGGGAACGCCCGCGCTTTCCGATCCAAATAACAATGTGTCGCCGGGCATGAACCGGGTCTCATATAGCGATGTTGCGCCCTTGCTGGTCAAAAGGGCGATGCGGCTGCCGTTGTTATGTGCTGTTGTTGCAAAATCTTCCCAATCGGGAAAGCGTTCGATCCTGGCGGCAGCTGCATAATCCATTCCCGATCGCTTCAATGCCTTGTCGGAAAAGGGAAAGCCGCATGGTTCGATGATCGCGCACGGCACACCCATGCAGGCGGAAAGCCGCAAGATGGTGCCGACATTTCCGGCAATGTCCGGCTGGTACAGGGCAATTTTCAAGTGAACTTCCAATTTTTGCAACTTATGCACAGGCGAATGTCACATATTGCCCAATTTCCCTGTTGGCAAATCGGGCTTAACGCGTCTATCAGGCCGCGGAATCATGGCTGACAGCATGCTGTCTGTCGTGCAAAGACAAAATAGGGTTTCGGGGTATTTGCCGCATAGCCTGACAGGCGAAATTGCGGAGAATAAGGGCAAAGCATGGCTACGGTCGAACAGGCGGAAAGCATGACAGAAACAACAGAAGAGGGCGGCGTCCGTCGCCGTGATTTCATCCATATCGCAGCGGTAAGCTGGGCAGGGGTCGGGGCTGCAGCGGTTGCGTTGCCGCTTGTCAACCAGATGAACCCCAGCGCTGACGTGCGCGCACTGGCATCGATCGAGGTTGATGTTACCTCCATCGAGCCGGGCATGGCAATCAAGACGAGCTGGCGCAAACAGCCGGTGTTCATCCGCAACCTGACTGCTGACGAAGTTGCCGAAGCCAACAAGGTGCCTGTGAGCACGCTGCGCGATCCGCAGTCGCTTGCCGACCGCACCAAGCCGGGCAAGGAAAACTGGCTGGTTACTCTTGGCGTCTGTACCCATTTGGGTTGCGTTCCGCTGGGTGCGGCAGCTGGCGAAGTTCGCGGTGATTATGGCGGCTATTTCTGCCCCTGCCACGGTTCGCATTATGATACCGCAGCCCGCATCCGTAAGGGCCCCGCGCCGACGAACCTAGAGGTTCCAAATTATGAATTCCTTTCCGACACTGTCGTGAAGATTGGTTGAGGAGCGCGATTGAGATGAGCTTCCCTTGGGCAAATGAGTATAAGCCGCAAAATTCGGTGATGCAGTGGCTTGATGAGCGCCTGCCGCTTCCCCGTTTTGTATATAATGCGGTTGGCGCCGGTTATCCTGTGCCGCGTAACCTCAATTATTTCTGGAATTTCGGTGTTCTGGCTGGCGTAGCACTAACGATGCAGATCATCACCGGGATCATCCTCGCCATGCATTATTATGCAAGCGTAGATGGAGCGTTCAACAGCGTTGAGCATATCATGCGCGACGTTAATGGCGGCTGGTTCCTGCGCTATGCGCACATGAACGGGGCCAGCTTCTTCTTTATCGTCGTCTATATCCATATTTTCCGCGGCCTTTATTTCGGTTCCTACAAGGCACCGCGCGAGATGATCTGGTTGCTCGGCGTTGTGATCTTCCTTCTCATGATGGCCACCGCGTTCATGGGCTATGTTCTTCCCTGGGGGCAGATGAGCTATTGGGGTGCGCAGGTGATCACCGGCTTCTTCTCGGCCATTCCGGTCGTTGGTGAACCGCTTCGCCAGTGGCTTTTGGGCGGCTTTGCGCCGGATCAGGCAGCTTTGAACCGCTTCTTCTCTCTGCACTTCGTCTTGCCCTTCGTCATTCTGGGCTGTGTTATCCTCCACGTCTGGGCGCTGCACATTCCGGGTTCGTCTAACCCGACCGGTGTCGAAGTGAAGACCGAGAGCGACACCGTTCCCTTCCATCCCTATTACACGGCGAAGGACGGTTTCGGCCTGGGCGTATTTCTGATCTTCTTCGTGCTCGTCACCTTCTTCGCGCCGAACATGCTGGGCCATCCGGATAACTATATCCCGGCAAACCCACTTTCGACGCCGACGCACATCGTTCCGGAATGGTATTTCTGGCCTTTCTACGCGATCCTGCGTGCGTTCACGGTGGATTTCCTGTTCGTCCCGGCGAAGCTGCTCGGCGTGCTTGCGATGTTTGGCTCGATAGCGCTTCTATTCTTCCTGCCGTGGCTGGACTCGTCACCGGTACGGTCGGGCAACTATCGCCCGCTGTTCAAGAAGTACTTCTGGTATGGTCTCATCCCCTGCATCATCATCCTCGCGATCTGCGGCGTGATGCCTGCCGAGGGCAAATGGATCCTGCTCGGACAGATCGCGTCGGCTTATTATTTCGCGCACTTCCTGATCATCCTGCCGATCATTTCGCGGATAGAAAAGACAGCGCCGTTGCCAAATTCGATCACTGAAGCCGTGACCGGCCAACCCGCAGTATCAGCGACTGGTTCGCTGGCACCCGCCGCTGCCTAACAGGGGAAAGACAGCATCATGGTTCGCATTATCGCCTTTCTTGTCGGTCTGTTCTTTTCAGGTTGGCTCATCGTTTCGGCTGGTTTCACAACCTATGAGATGATCACCGATCCGGCCAAGCCGACGGTCGAGAAACTGTTCCACAAACACCCCAAGCCGGTGTCCTTCGCACATGACGGCCCGTTCGGAGAGTTTGACAAGGCGCAGTTGCAGCGCGGTCTCAAGGTTTTCCAGGAAGTTTGCGCCGCATGCCACGGTATGAAGCAGGTTGCGTTCCGCGACTTTGCAGCGCTTGGCTACAGCGAGGACGAAATTAAGGCGATCGCCAAGGGCTGGCCGCTGGAAGTTCCGAGCATCAATCCGGAAACGGGTGAGCCTGCTACGCGTAAGGCCTTGCCGTCTGACAAGCTGCCTTACCCCTTCGCCAACGAAGTGGCCGGCCGCGCGGCAAACAACAACGCCTATCCGCCTGATCTTTCGCTGATCGTTAAGGCACGTGAAGGTGGTGCGCCTTACATCTACTCGTTGCTGACCGGTTACCAGCAGCCTTCGGCAGAGTTGCTTAAGCAGTTCCCCGAAGCCAAGCCGGGTACAGGTTTGCACCACAACCCCTATTTTCACAGTCTCAACATTGCGATGGCTCCGCCTTTGACCGGTGAAGGTCAGGTGACCTTCGACGATGGTACGCCTTCGACAGTTCCGCAGATGGCAAAGGACGTTTCGGCGTTCCTGACCTGGGCAGCAGAACCCAAGCTGGAAGCCCGCAAGCAGGCCGGTTGGGCAGCCTTGCTCTTCCTGCTGATTTTCACGGGGCTGGCCTACTTGTCCTATCGCACGATCTGGGCAGAGAAGAAGAAGCATTGAGCTTCGGCTGAATGGATAACATAAAAGGCCCGTTGCGAGAGATCGCAGCGGGCCTTTTCATTGTTGACCGCTACTATCGGCAATGGCTATAGCGCCGACCATCAGTTGAGCGGGTATAGCATAGTGGTAATGCTCTAGCCTTCCAAGCTAGCTAGAGGGGTTCGATTCCCCTTACCCGCTCCAAAATCTCCCCTTACCCCCTGATACAATTTGTGACGAAGAGGCTCGCCTCTCGCATAGTTTTGCGACCTTTGGCGCCTATATGCAGCACTGTCGGCAATTGCTGGCATCGGGGGCGATTTTAAGGGATATGCAAAATGAAGGGTATGTTTGTAAAATTGGGTATCGGTACCGCAATGGCGGCGGCCTTTGCCCTGGCAGCTGCTGCGGCAACGCCGACGCCGGCTGATGGCGAGATCAAAGGTAACAGCTCGATCAGCAAATCCGAGATGATGGCAAAGTCCAGCGCACGTTTTGACCAGATGGATGCAAACCGCGACGGTCGCATTGATGCCGCGGATCGGGATGTGCGGCTGAAAAGCCGTTTTGCTAGCATAGATACGGACAAAAACGGTAGCCTGAGCGAAACCGAATTTGCCGCTGCACATGCTGGCCGGGACGGTATGCACGCTATGGGTGGCGAACGCCGCCATGAACGCGGCGGTCATAAAGGCAGGCGCGCGCATCATGACGGTGGAATGCTTCGTGCAGCAGACAGCGACGGTGACGGCGTGATCACCCGTGCTGAAATGATCTCGGACGCCAATGCCCATTTCGTCAAGATGGACAGTAATGGCGATGGTCAGATCTCCCGCGCGGAACGCGAAGCCGTGGGCAGGGCGATGCGCGGACAACATCGCGGTCCGTCAAAAGACTAGGGATGTAGGCCGGCGGCATCGTGATTTCATGCTGCCGGCTTTCCCTCGCGCCAACGGCCAGATAAGCATAGCCGATGAACAAGCCCCGCCCGCACCTACTTCTGGTCGATGACGAAGTCTCGATCCGCGATCCGTTGGGCCGCTATCTGGAAAAGCAGGGGTTCCGGGTGACCGAGGCTGGCGATGCCGAAGCGGCGCGTGCAGCGCTGAAGGGCTATGATATTGATGTCGTGCTACTCGACATAATGATGCCGGGTGAAGACGGTCTGAGTCTGACAAGATATGTCGCGGAGCATGGTGGCCCTCCGATTATCCTTGTAACGGCACGATCGGAAGAAGCCGATCGTATCGTCGGCCTAGAAATCGGGGCGGATGATTATGTCGTCAAACCATTTTCTCCACGTGAGCTGGTTGCCCGGATTAAGGTCGCTCTGCGCCGGAATTCTCCTGCGAAGGCATCTGAAGGCCAAAGGGCTGCGATCTGGCATTTTGATAATTGGCAATTACGGATTGCCGAGCAGTTGCTGTTTGATCCCCATGGGGCACTAGTCCCGCTGTCAGCGGGCGAGTTCCGGCTGCTCGAGGCGATGATCGAAAGGGCATGGCAGGTGCTGAACCGCGATCAGTTGCTCGATCTCACCCGAGGCCGGACGGCGGG
>JAJTFR010000077.1 GCA_021298455.1 Sphingomonadales bacterium
TTTTGACTGCAGAGGCTGCCAACAAGGCCGGCCCTGCAATGATGATCAGCTTTGTGATTGCAGCCGTTGTCTGTGCGCTTGCTGCCCTCTGCTATTCTGAACTGGCGTCGATGGTGCCGGTTTCGGGATCTGCCTACACCTACAGCTATGCGACATTCGGGGAGATTATCGCCTGGATTGTCGGCTGGGCGCTTGTGCTGGAATATGCCATCGCCGCAGCAGCCGTGTCTGTCGGCTGGTCTGGCTATATGGTCGGGCTGGGGAAGGAGTTGTTCGGGATAGTGGTGCCTAACGCGCTCGTCGCCGGGCCTTTCGACCCCAACCCCGGCATTATTAACGTCCCGGCGTTGCTGATTGCGCTGGTGTGTATGGCGCTTTTGATCGTCGGAACCAAGGAAAGTGCACGGTTTAATGCGGTGCTCGTTGCGATCAAGGTGTCGGCGCTTCTGCTTTTCATCGCGCTCGCTATCCCTGCAATCAATTCTGCCAATTTCGAGCCCTTTAGTCCCAACGGCTTTTTTGCCCGCGAGATCGTGAATCCGATGTCCAATGAGATGATGACCGTCGGCGTTTCGGCGGCAGCGGCTTCGATTTTCTTTGCCTATGTCGGCTTTGATGCTGTTTCGACAGCTGCTGAGGAAACGATCAACCCGCAACGCAACATCCCGATCGGCCTCATTGGTTCGCTCGCGGTTTGCACGATTATCTACCTGTTGGTTGCAGCAGGAGCGATCGGCGCTGTTGGCGCCCAGCCTTTTGGCGAATTGTCGCAATCGAAAGAGGCTCTGGCCTTTGTTCTGCGTGAAATTGGCCATGGTTGGGCCGGTGATCTGGTGGCGGTTGCTGCTGCGGTTGCACTCCCGTCGGTTATCCTGATGATGATGTTCGGTCAGACCCGCATCTTCTTCGTGATGGCCCGTGACGGTCTGCTGCCGGAAGTGTTCTCGAAACTGCACCCGAAATATGGCACGCCGCATGTCGTGACAATGTGCACGGGTGTGTTTGTGGCTCTGTTCGCAGCACTGTTCCCAGTGGGCAAGTTGGCGGACATCTCGAATTCGGGTACGCTGTTCGCCTTCTTTACCGTTGCGGTTGGCGTGATGATCCTTCGCCGTACCGATCCTGATCGCCATCGTCCGTTCCGCACGCCGCTTTTCTGGCTGGTATGCCCTCTGGCGGCAGCAGGGTGTGTCTTCCTGTTCTTCCAGCTCTCCGGCTATACCGAACTGATGTTCCTTGGTTGGACGTTGATCGGGTTGGTGGTGTACTTCCTCTACAGCCGTTCGCGCAGCCATCTTGGCCGTGGCAGCGTCGAGGTGCATGAACTGGACAGCGATGTCCCGCCGACCTCGGTGCCGCCGATCAACTGATCGGACGGATAGAGTTAAGGGAAAGGGGGGCTGTGGCCCCCCTTTTTGTTTTTAAGGCAGCGGCAGATGTTTGGTCGTACCCGGGCGGGTGAATAATTGTCCGCGCTCCCCAAAGGCGACCAGTGCCAGCGCGGCCAAGCCGCAAAGCAGAAAGCCTGCCGCCATCGGCACGACGCTTCCGGTGAATTGCTGACCGATCCATGCGCCGATCAACGCTGACATTATCGTGCGCACAAAGCTTTGAAACGAGGATGCAGAGCCCGCCACCGCGCCAAAGGGCTGCATTGCGATCGACGAGAAATTCGATCCGACAAATCCGATCATCGCCATGTTCAGCGTGATCAGGATGAGGAAGAGTGGCAGTGACTGGGGGGCAAGCCAAGCGGCGAGCAGTTGCAGCAGGCCGAGCAGAATGAAGCCGACCAGTGCGCTTTGCGATAGGCGGCGCGCGCCAAAACGTTCGACAATGCGGGCATTGGTGAAATTGGCGCAAGCAATGCCGATGGCGACAATGGCAAAGCCGAAGGGGAAGAATTCGGGAACGCCAAAGCCTTTGTCGAAAATCTGTTGTGAACTGTTGAGATAGCCGAACAGCGCGCCATGCGCGATGCCGCCGGCGATCAGATAGCTGTTGGCAGTGCGGTGGGTGACGACCATGCGCCAGGCACGGGTCAGCGCGCCGAACTGAATGGGCGTCGCCGCTTCAGGGTGCAGCGTTTCGGGCAGGCGCAGTCCGACCCAGATGAGCATCGCGATTGCAAGGAAGGCCATCATGTCGAAAATCGAACGCCAGCCTGCAAAAACCAATATGGCAGAGCCTACCAGCGGTGCGATGATCGGTACCGCCATGAAGATAAGGAAGATTGTCGACATCCGCTTGGCCATCGCATCACCTTCAAACTGGTCGCGGATGATCGATGTGACAAGGACACTAAGCGCAGCACCGCAAAGCCCTTGCGCAATTCGGGTAGCCATTAGCATGTCGAAACTGGTCGCAAATCTGCAGGCAAAGGCGGAGAGGATATAGCCGACAATGGCCCCGATCAGGATTGGTCGTCGTCCGAAACGGTCAGAAAGAGGGCCATGAAACAGCGAGCCGATGCCATTGGCCAGCAGATAGATGACGATGACATATTGCACGTCATTGGGGTCTGAAAGGCCAAGGCCGTTCACCATGCGCGGAAATGCAGGGAGCATGGCGTCGATGGCGAGTGCGTTGAGCGCAATGATTGCCGCCATCATGACGGTAAGCTCGCTATTTCCGATTTTGGGCTTTTGCTTGGGAGATTGCATGGTCCGCCTTATGCGGCGCAGGTCCGCCTTATGCCAGCGCGAAATCCCTTATCGACCGGCCTCGGCAATGTTAGGGCAGGTGCCAAGGCCCATGAACGAAGCTGACCATCCTGCGCCGCGCAAGATCATCCATGTCGACATGGATGCCTTTTACGCGTCGGTTGAACAGCGGGACAATCCCGATCTGCGCGGCAAACCGGTTGCCGTGGGCGGGTCCTCAGGCCGCGGTGTTGTAGCAGCAGCCAGTTATGAAGCCCGCGCCTATGGCGTGCGGTCGGCTATGCCCTCCGTCAGCGCGCTGCGCAGGTGCCCTGACCTCATTTTCGCAAAGCCCCGTTTCGATGTCTATCGCGCCATTTCGCGCCAGATTCGGGATATTTTTGCCCGCCATACAGATTTGATCGAGCCGCTGTCGTTGGATGAGGCCTATTTGGATGTCACGCAAGACAAGCAAGGCATTGGTTCGGCGGTGAAGATTGCCTGCATGATAAGGGCGACCATATTTGAGGAAACCGGTCTGACTGCCAGCGCCGGGGTGAGCTATAACAAGTTCATCGCCAAGCTGGCGAGCGACCAGAACAAGCCGGACGGGATGTGCGTGATCCTGCCTGATGAGGGGGCAGCCTTTGTTGGCGCACTGCCGGTACGCCGCTTCCATGGGGTTGGACCGCGGACAGCCGAGAAGATGGAGCGGCTCGGCATTCGCACCGGTGCTGACCTTGCCGCGATGAGCGAGGAATGGCTGGCGCGCAATTTCGGCAGTTCGGCGGGTTATCTCTACAAGGCTGCACGCGGGATTGACGACCGGCCTGTCAACCCGTCGCGGTTGCGCAAATCGGTCGGCGGTGAGCTGACCTATGCGCAGGACAAGCAAAGCAATGCTGAACTGCGATCGGCGTTAGATGACATTATTGATATCGTCTGGCGCCGGGTCGAGGCAGCACAGGTTTCAGGGCGAACAGTGGTGTTGAAAGCCCGCTATGCCGATTTCCGCACACTGACCCGCAGCAGGAGCCTGACGCGCAATATTGCCGACCGTCAGGAATTTGCTTCGCTTGGCCACGCCTTGCTTGATCAGATCCTTCCCGTGCCGATGGGAGTTAGGCTGCTAGGCCTGACATTGTCCGGTATTGATCGTTCCCCGCTTAATGCTCATTCGGGCGCACATGCAGCACCTTTCGTCGGCGTTCAGCAAACGCTGCCGCTGGGGTTTGTTGAATAGTGAACAAATGGGCCATATATTCACAAAAATGCTTTAACCGGGCAACACAGGGAAGGTGTCATGGCTCGTCCGCATACGGATATTGAGGCTGGCCGGCAGCAATTGCTGGATGTTGTAGAGGATATTGTTCGCCAAAGAGGCGGCGTAGATCTGTCGATGACCGATCTGGCGGTTGCGGCCGGCATGTCACCGGCCAATCTGTACCGATTCTTTGAAAGCAAGGAAGCCTTGCTGGAGGCAGCGGCAGGGCGTTGGTTCGCACCGAAAATTGTGATCATGGAAGAGGTGTGTGCCTCTGACCTGCCGGTGCGCGACAAGATGTTCCAATTTTTTGCCCGCCGTTTTGTCCAGATGCGCGATCAGTATCGCGAAGATCCCGATTATTTCCAAAGCAATCTCGAACTGGGCAATCGCTATTTCGAAGTTGTGCGCGGTTATGTCGATCTGGGTGACCATTATCTGGCGCAACTTGTGGCTGAGGCAATGGCCGAGGGTTATTTCCCGGACCTGTCGATCGACCATACGGTGTCGCTGATCAACCAGATGGTGCACTGTTATTGCAATCCCGACGCGCTGCTCCATCTCGAACCGAGACTGTCGGAGCACAAATTGGCACGGATCGTCGATACCATCTTCATTGGTCTGGGCCGATCCTTTGAAGCCAGCAGCGGTCCCGGCACGCCCCATATCAAGATTGTTTCCTGAAGCCCCAGCAAACAGGGTTGCGCTGGCGCGAAAGCTCTGGCAGAGGCGCGCACCTGAAATGGACGGCGGGCGATTAGCTCAGCGGTAGAGCACACCCTTCACACGGGTGGGGTCACAAGTTCAATCCTTGTATCGCCCACCATTTCAGCAGCCTTCTTCAACATTTCGGCTCGCATCCCGCATCCGCCGCGCTAAACAGGGCGCATTCGGTGGAGGATGTGATTCATGAAAAAACTGGCTTTTCTTTTGGTCGGCACGGCGATGGCTGTATCGGCTGCGCAGGCTGAGGATGTGGTTGCGATCGAGGCTGGCCAGTTGCTCGACAAGCCGGGCAATGCGCCGCGCGGGGCATCGACGATCATCGTGCGCGATGGCAAGGTTTCAGAAATCCGCGCAGGCCATGGCAATGCGCCCGCAGGTGCGCGGCTGGTCGACCTGCGCGACAAATTTGTTCTGCCAGGGCTGATCGACAGCCATGTTCATCTTGATAGCGATGCCGGCGGCAATGCGGCGCTGGTAGAAGCGGTGACGAGCAGCGATGCCGCGACCGCTTACCGTGCAGCGGGCAATGCCAAAAAGACGCTGATGGCGGGCTTTACCACGGTGCGTAATCTGGGCGATGGCACCGGCGCGACGCTGGCGCTGCGCGATGCCATTGCAGCAGGCGATCTGCCCGGGCCGCGTATCATCGACGCCGGGCGCTCAATTTCTACTACCAGCGGCCATATGGATGGCACGCTGAGCATGAGCGAGGATCTGCACGCCAGCATCGATCAGGATAATCTGTGCGACGGCGTCGAAAGCTGCCGTCAGGCCATCCGCAAGCAGATCCGCCGCGGGGTAGATGTGATCAAGATTGCGACGACCGGCGGGGTCAACAGCCGGATCGGCGCGGGGCTGGGTCGCCAGATTTTTGACGATGAGGTCAAGGCGCTCGTTGATACCGCGCATCTTTATGGCAAGAAGGTTGCCGTGCATGCCCATGGCACCGATGGCGTCAATGCCGCGCTTGCAGCAGGGGCCAATTCGATCGAACATGGAACGACGCTGGATGATGCCAGCCTGAAGCTGTTCAAGCAGGCCGGGGCCTATTATGTGCCGACGCTCTCGACGGTGAACGGTTATCTTGAACGGCTTGCTGCCAACCCCAATGCCTATCCGCCCGATGTTCTTGCCAAGGTCAAATGGCGGATCGAAGTGACGGGCAAAAGCCTTGAAAAGGCCTATCCAGCAGGCGTGAAGATCGCCTTTGGCACCGATGCCGGCGTGTCAAAGCATGGCCGCAATGCCGACGAGTTTGAACTGATGGTCAAGCATGGCATGTCGCCCGCCGCTGCCATTGAAGCGGCCACGGTGAATGCGTCACAGTTGCTGGGTGTTGATGCCGAAGTCGGCACGCTGGAACCCGGCAAGGCAGCCGATATCATTGCCGTTGCGGGTGATCCGACCCGCGATGTGACCGTGCTGAAATCGGTACGCTTCGTTATGAAAAATGGCGTCATCCATAAGGATGAACGCTAGACCGGGGCTTCAGCCCGCGCCGCAGGAGGTGCAGTCGGTATCCTTTGGCAGGCTGATCGTCCGCATGGCGGGCTTCAGCCCGTCAAAGATATGCAGCTTGCCCTTGGCATCATCGCCAAAGCCGGTGAGCAGGCGGATCGCCTCCATTGCGGCAAAGCTGCCCATCAGGCCGCACATCGCGCCGAGCACGCCTTGCGTCGCACAATCGTCGCAATCATCGGGCTCATGCGCGTCACCGACAAAACAGCGATAGCAGGGCGCATCGGCTTCCCATCCGCTGAAGGTGCCGATTTGCCCGTGGAAGCGGCCTATTGCTCCGCTAACCAGCGGAACACGTGCAGCCAGGCACAGGTCATTGACCATCAACCGCGTGCCAAAAGTGTCGCTGCCATCGATCACAATATCGACCCCGTTCAGGAAATCGGATGAAGTATCGGCACTAATACGCTGATTAAGAGCATGGAATTTTATATCGGGGTTCAATCGGGCAACAGCGGCCTGTGCCGCGTCAACCTTTGCCATGCCGATTTGGGCGTCGCCATATAATATCTGGCGTTGGAGGTTGGATAGAGAGACAACATCGTCATCCACGACGCTGATTGTGCCGACGCCCGCCGCCGCGAGATATTGGATGGCAGGGCAACCGATGCCGCCCGCGCCGACGAGCAGCACGTGGCTGTCCAGCAGCCTTGCCTGGCCCGCACCGCCAATATCATGGAGCACGATGTGGCGGGCGTAGCGATCCAGTTGATCGTCGCTGAGCGTCATACCCCTGTTGAACCGAAACCGCCCGCGCCGCGCGCCGTATCGTCCAGTGCGTCAACCTCGACAATCGCTGCCTGCGGGGCTGCGGCTACGACCAACTGGGCGATGCGGTCTCCCCGTTCGAACTGGACATCTTCATCGCCCAAATTCGCAAGGATCACCTTCACTTCGCCGCGATAATCGCAATCGATCGTTCCGGGCGTGTTAAGGCAGGTAATGCCATGCTTCAGCGCAAGGCCGGAACGCGGACGAACCTGTATTTCAAAGCCATGCGGTATTCCGAAGGCAAAGCCTGTAGGTACAGCGGCGCGCTTGCCGGGTTTCAAGGTAACAGCCTCGGCTGCGCAAATGTCCATACCGGCCGCGCCTTCGCTGGCGTAGACAGGCAGGGGCAGGCCAGCGCCATTGTTCAGCCGCTTGATCCTGATTTCAACCTTGTCCGAGGGCATGGGCGATCTTCTCCATCAATTTGCGGGCAATGGCGTCCTTGGGTGCATCGCCCCAACTTTCGACGCCGTCGCGGGTCACGATATGCACGGCATTGTTGGCGCCGCCCATGACGTCGCCCGACACATCATTGGCAACGATCCAGTCGCAGCCTTTTTTGCCAAGCTTTGCCCGCGCATGTTCGACGACCTTTTCGGTCTCTGCGGCGAAACCGATAAGCAAACCGGGCCGCTGCGCATGTTGGCCCAATGTAGCAAGAATGTCGGGATTTTCGGTAAGGGCTAGGGGAGGGACGCCCTGGCCGTCTTTCTTGATCTTTTGATCAGGCACATCGGCGGCCCGCCAATCGGCGACTGCCGCAACCATGATCGCAACATCCGCGGGGAGTGAATTTTCAACCGCGGCCAGCATTTCGCGCGCGCTTTCCACATCAATGCGTATCACGCCCGGGGGCGTTTCAAGCTGCACCGGCCCTGCAACCAGCGTGACTGTCGCGCCCAGTTCGGCGGCGGCCTGTGCAATCGCAAAACCCTGTTTGCCAGAGGAGCGGTTGGCGATGTAGCGCACCGGATCGATCGCCTCATGCGTCGGCCCTGCCGTAACGAGCACATGCCGGCCATAAAGCGGGCGGTGGCTGATGTCGGCAAAATCGGGCTGTGCAGAAAGCGAGGCTGAAGCAGATTTGGTTGTCGGCGC
>JAJTFR010000078.1 GCA_021298455.1 Sphingomonadales bacterium
GCTGGAACGGCCGCAGATCTTTTTGTCCGGCCGCAAGATCGACGGCGTGACAGAGGCAGACATAGTTTCCGCCTTCACTGCCAGCCGGAACAGCGCTGTCACCCCGCCCGATCTGCGCGTGGCCAAAGGCTGGGCCTATTCCGATTTTGGCACAGCGGGTGTCCTTGTCAGCGACACCCGAATATCCGATCTCGATATCCGCACATTGCGTTTTGCCAATGGCGTCCGGCTCAACCTGAAAAAGACTGATTTTGAGAAGGATCGGGTGCGTTGGTCGTTGCGGGTCGACGGTGGACGGATGCATTTCGCACAGAAAGACCAACCTCTGGCGATGTTCATGCAGGGTGCTTATGTCGGCGGCGGGCTTGGTGCCTATGACGCTGATGATCTGCGCGCGGCCCTTGCCGGAACGACCGCAGCCCCGATCCTCGCCGTAGGTGCAGACCATTTCGGCGGATCATCGGCGGTGGTTCGAAAGGATCTGGAACGCCAATTGCAATTACTCGCCGCAATGGTCACCGATCCTGGCTATCGGGGCGACGCCGTCAGGCTGTTTCGCCGCCCACTGGCCGAGTTTTACAGCCGCTTGAACGCGACACCCTCTTCCGCATTGACGCAGGGGCAGGCGCGTGTGATGAACGGCGATGATTTGCGGTTCGTGCTACCGCCGCGCGAACAACTGGAAGCCGCCGATTTTGCTGCGCTTCGTACCGCTCTGGGCGATGTTTTGGCGACAGCGCCGATCGAGATAGGGCTGGTCGGGGATTTCGACGAGGCAGAAGCAATCGCGATGGTCGCACGCACCTTTGGCGCCTTGCCGATGCGCAAAGCCGAGGCCGGGATCGATCCGGCGGCACGCGCCACCCAATATAGCGGCGCCTTTGGCATCCACATTCTGCCGCACCGCGGTGAAGCAAACCAGATGGCTTGGCGGCGAGTCTGGCCGACAACAGACGACAGCGACCAGCGGCTGGAACAGACGATGGGACTGCTTGCCGACATCGTCCGCATCCGCCTTCTTGATGAACTGCGCGAGAAACTGGGCGCAACCTATGGTGCGGGCGCATCGTCGGATATGTCGGACATTTATACCGGCCGCGGCACATTTTCGGTTGGTACCAATGGCGATCCCAAGGATATCGACGCCATCGAAAAGGCAGTCGAGGCGGTCATCGCGGAAATCACGGCAGCGCCGGTCAACGCCGACCTTTTCGAACGCGGGCGCAAGCCTTCGCTAGAAAGCTATGCCGACTGGCGGCGTCAAAACTCGACCTGGATGCAGATCGTCGATCAGGCGCAGACAGAACCCGAGCGGCTTGAACGCTTCCGCCGCAATGAAGAGCGGTTCCGCTCGATCACGGCGCAGGATGTATGGGAGGCGGCCAAGCGCTTTCTGGCGGATAAGCCCAGCTATATCTTTCGCGCAATGCCCGAGGCAAAGGCAGCCGCACCAGCCGGCTAGATCAACCTTTGGTCTTGTATCCGCATAATATGCCAAGGACGAAGGACAGGAACAGCGCCAGTTGCACCTCGTCCTGCGTATAGCGGCTCCAGCCAAAAATCTGCGAGCCAAATCCGAACATGGCGACGAACATCGCCGCTGATAGACCGACCATATCGCACCTCCATGGGTCTGCTGCCAACTGTGTCGTCGATCATGTCGCATAACTTTTCCTGGTCAACCAACGGTTCGATTTTGAGGTTATTGCGCGTTTAACCATCAATCGCCCCCTTGTTTCCGGCCCGGTGGCAGCTATAGGGGGCGAAACTTTCCCAGCAGGCAGTTTCATATGAAAACCCGCGTTTTTGTTACCCTGAAAAATGGCGTTCTCGATCCCCAGGGCAAGGCAATCCACCATGCACTTGAAGGGCTTGGCTTTTCCGGGGTGCAGGACGTGCGCGCCGGCCGGTTGATCGAGATCGAGCATGACGAAAGCGTCGGCAAGGCCGAGCTTGAAGAAATGGCGCGCAAGCTGCTCGCCAATATGGTGATCGAGAATTTCGAGATCGAGGCCCGCTGATGCGCGCCGCAGTCATCCAGTTTCCGGGGTCCAATTGCGACCGTGACATGGCGGTTGCCATTCGCGAAGTAACCGGCGCCGAAACCTCGCTGGTCTGGCACCGCGAAAGCGAACTGCCCGCAGGGCTGGATCTGATCGCCGTTCCGGGCGGCTTTTCCTATGGCGATTATTTACGTTCGGGCGCGATGGCCGCGCGGTCACCGGTTATGCAGGCGGTTATTGCCGCTGCCGGCCGCGGTGTTCCAGTGCTCGGCGTCTGCAACGGTTTCCAGATATTGACCGAGGCAGGCCTGCTGCCCGGCGCCTTGATGCGCAATGCCGGTATTCGCTTTGTCTGCCGCGAAGTGAAGCTGACCGTTGAAAACAGTCAGTCAATCTTTACCAGCCGCTATGACGCCGGCGAAGAGATTGTGATTCCAGTGGCCCATCATGACGGCAATTATTTTGCCGATGATGCAACGCTCGACCGGCTGGAAGGCGAAGGCCGTGTCGCCTTCCGCTATGCCGAACCCGTCAATGGCTCGGCGCGTAACATTGCAGGCATATTGAACGAGGCCGGCAATGTTCTGGGCATGATGCCGCACCCCGAACGCATGATCGAAGCGGTGCAGGGCGGATCAGACGGTCGGCGGCTGTTCGAAGGGCTTATCCGCGAAATAGCCTGATTCCGGCGAAAGCGGTTCTGATCGGGGCTGTAACCAGCGGCCTACCAGTAACAGAATAGTCGGCCAGAACATCGTATTCCAGATATCGTGCCAATGGGCCGCATCGGGCATGATTGCGCTATTGGATGCTTCTGCCAGCATGTCGAGCCATTCGACACCGCAGGCCAATGCCAGCGTTGCAAGCCACGCCAGCACCCAGCCGCCCTTGCGGCGCCAGACCAGCCTTACCAGCAGGAATAGCCCCAAACCGGCATATATATGCAGGGCATCTTTGGCGAGCCCGGTCGATTCGATCACCACAAGCTTGAAATACTGGAAATCCAGCGGTGTGTAACCGAACAGCATGGCGATTAGACCTGTGTTTTGAACGGCGTGAAATTGGTGTGATCGTCAAAGATATCCACGCCTTCACGCCGTTTGAGGCCACCGACAACCGCATAGGTGACCGGCGTCAACACCACTTCCCACAATACCTTGAGCAGCCAGTTGGTCACCATGACGGCAAGCACCGCTTCATTCTCCCAGACACCCCAAAATGCCAGCGGGTAGAAGATGATGCTGTCGACCCCCTGCCCCACCACGGTCGATCCGATGGTGCGCGACCAGAGATGCTTGCCTTTGGTCCAGACCTTCATCCGCGCCAAAACATAGCTGTTGACGAACTCGCCCGCCCAAAAAGCAACGATTGAGGCAAAGACAATGCGCGGCACTTGGCCGAAAACGCTTTCATAGGCAGCCTGCCCTTCCCACCCATCCGCCGGCGGAAGGCTGACGACGACCCAGCTCATAAAGGCCATGAACAGCAGCGCTGCAAAACCCGCCCAGATCATCCGGCGCGCGCGCGCATAACCATAGACTTCGGTGAGGACGTCGCCGATCACATAACCCAATGGAAAGAAAAGGATGCCTGCGCCGAACACCCAGGGCTCACCGCCCAATTCGATCTGCGCCGGCTTTGCCGCACCAATCACGTTGGAAAGCAACAACACGGCAACAAATGCCGCCATGACAAAGTCATAATAGCGGAAATGCCGCCCCGCGGCGGCGCTGGCGCTTTGCGCTTCGATATGGGTTTCGCTCATGTAGGAAGCCATATCTGCTTTGCAGCGCGGCGCAAAGCCGTTATTGGCGCAGGCAGCGCGCGCCCTTAGCTCAGCTGGATAGAGCGCGAGACTTCTAATCTTGAGGTCGCAGGTTCGACTCCTGCAGGGCGCGCCATTTTCCCAAGATCAAAGCTGCACAGCGCCTCCGCGCAGCGCAAGGGCATCAAGCCGCGACTTTGCGCTGCTTCTCCAGTTTCTTCAGCACCATCTGGCGCTTGAGCCGCGAAAGATGATCAATGAACAATATGCCTTCAAGATGATCCATCTCATGCTGCAGGCAGATAGCCATCAAGCCTTCCATATCTTCTTCATGCACCTTGCCATCAATATCCTGCCACCGCGCGCGGATGCGGGCGGGGCGCTCAACTTCAGCAAACTGGTCGGGAACCGACAGGCAACCTTCGGCATAGGTTGAATATTCGTCTGACGGATCGAGGATTTCTGGATTGATGAAGATACGAGGATTGCGCACCACTTCATGATCGTGGTTGCAAGGCCCGTCATGGTCGTGATGATGATCGGCAGGTTCCTGAAGATCGATCACCAGGACGCGCTTCGGCACGCCGACCTGGATCGCCGCCAGGCCTATACCGGGAGCATCATACATGGTGTCGAACATGTCTTCGACCAGTTGCTTAAGCTCGTCGTTAAACTCCGTCACCGGATTTGAAATCACTTTGAGCCGCTGATCGGGCACTTCAAGAATGGGGAGAATAGCCATGCGCGCAAAATAGGCGGCGCGAGGGCATTGGTCAACCATTGCCCCACCGAAAAGCTGGACCCGTCAGTTGACAGGACGCCGCGCACGCAGCGCCTGCGCCAATGTACCTTCGTCGAGATAATCCAACTCGCCCCCCACCGGCACGCCATGCGCCAACTGCGTCAGGCGGATCGGGAAGGCTTCCAGCCGCTCGGCAAGATAATGGGCCGTGGTCTGCCCTTCGAGGGTCGCATTCATCGCCAGCACCACCTCGTCAATGCCGCCCTCGGCAACGCGCGCCACCAGCCCATCGATATTAAGGTCTTCAGGGCGCACCCCATCAAGCGCGGAAAGCCGTCCGCCCAGCACATGATATTTGCCGGGAAACAAACGGGAACGATCGAGCGCCCACAGGTCGGACACATCCTCGACAACACATAATGCGCGGGTGTCGCGGCGCGGATCGGCGCAAATGCCGCAAGGGTCGCTGGTATCGACATTGCCGCATGTCGCGCAGGTTTTGAGCCGTTCTTCGACGGCTTCCAGCGCGCGCAGCAACGGCTGAAGCACCGTTTCGCGCTTTTTCATCAGATGCAGCACGACGCGGCGGGCAGAACGCGGGCCAAGCCCCGGAAGACGGGACAATGCCTGCGCCAGCGCGTCTATTTCTTGCGATGCCATATCGGGGTAGCTAGTGCCCCTTGCAGATAAAGGAAAGACTTGGATGCGCATCATCTTCATGGGAACGCCGGATTTTGCTGTGCCGACGCTGAACGCGTTGGTGAAAGCCGGGCATGATGTGGTCGCGGTCTATTCGCAGCCCCCTCGGCCTGCAAACCGGGGGAAGAAACTGACGCCATCGGCCGTCCATGCACGGGCGGAGGCATTGGGGCTGGAGGTGCGCACGCCGGTCTCGCTGAAAGCGACTGAAGAACAAGCCGCCTTTGCCGCGCTGCATGCCGATGTCGCCGTGGTTGCGGCCTATGGATTATTGCTGCCACAACCGATCTTGGATGCGCCCCGTCATGGCTGCCTCAACGTCCATGGCTCGCTCCTCCCGCGTTGGCGCGGTGCAGCGCCGGTGCAACGCGCCATCCTTGCGGGCGACGAAACAACCGGCGTCATGATCATGCAGATGGAAGCTGGGCTGGACACTGGGCCAGTCCGCGCGACTGCCTCCACCGCTATTGACCGCAAGACGGCAGGCGATTTGACCTACGAACTGGCCGGGCTGGGCGCTGCGCTGATGGTAAAGGTGCTCGCTGACCTTGATGCCCACCCGGCGGCCGCGCAACCTGACGACGGCGTGACCTATGCCCGCAAAATCGAAAAGGCAGAGGCGCGGCTCGATTTCAGCCAGCCTGCCGAAGCGGTCGAACGGCAAATTCGCGCATTCAACCCGGTACCAGGCGCCTTTTTCGAACTGGGCGGGGAACGTTACCGCATACTCGCTGCGGATAATGTCGATGGCGTCGGAAACAGCGGCGGCGTGCTGGACGACCAGTTGACCATCGCCTGCGCTGACGGGGCAATCCGCCCGACAATCATCCAGCGCGCGGGCAAACCAGCCATGCCGCTTGCCGAATTCCTTCGCGGCAACCGCATAATGGCGGGCACCATGCTTTCATGAACCGTTTTGCCTTCACCATCGAATTTGACGGCACGCCCTATATGGGCTGGCAGCGGCAAGGACATGGCCCGTCAGTGCAGCAGGAAATCGAAGAGGCGATCGGGCGCGTCACTGGCGAAGCGGCAATCCTGCACGCGGCAGGTCGCACCGATGCCGGCGTGCATGCACTGGCGATGCGCGCCCATGCCGATATCGAAAAGCCAATCGACCCCTTCCGGCTGATGGAAGCGATTAACGCGCAATTGCGACCTCGGCCGATCGCCATCCTAGCCTGCGAGATTGTGCCTGATGACTGGCACGCCCGCTTTTCCTGCATCGGTCGCGCCTATATCTATCGCATCGCCAATCGCCGCGCGCCTTTGGCACTCGAAGCCCGCCGGGCTTGGAAAGTGCCGCAGCCACTGGACGCCGATGCCATGCATGAAGCTGCGCAGCGTCTGGTCGGCCTGCATGATTTCACCACCTTCCGTTCGGCCCATTGCCAGTCAGACAGCCCGGTCAAGACATTGGACCGGCTTGATGTGCGGCGCGACGGCGAGCATGTGCTGATCGAGGCTGCGGCCCGCAGTTTCCTGCATCATCAGGTGCGATCAATGGTCGGCTGCCTCGCCTTTGTCGGCATGGGACGCTGGACTGTCGATGATCTGCAGGTCGCGCTGGAGGCGAAGGATCGGGCGGCACTGGCGCTGAATGCCCCGCCAGACGGGCTATATTTCGTGCGCGCGGTCTATCCCTAACCGAAAATCCGCGAGACCGATTTTTCCAGCATCAGCAATTGCCAGAGCAGCCGGCTGTGATCCGAAC
Source organism: Sphingomonadales bacterium (assembly GCA_021298455.1). Classification (GTDB taxonomy): domain Bacteria; phylum Pseudomonadota; class Alphaproteobacteria; order Sphingomonadales; family Sphingomonadaceae; genus Sphingorhabdus_B; species Sphingorhabdus_B rara. Next base: position 6,924 of record JAJTFR010000078.1, read on the forward strand.
GGCCGGCAATATGTTCATCGGCAATGCGCGCAATGGCCGCACTGTCAAACCAGCCGGTTCGCGCCAAGGTGGTATTCGACGCAATCCCGCGCGCGGTATCTGCGAGCGGCCCGCGAAACCATTGCGCGATCGGCGTTACAAAGCCCATTTTCGGGCGATAGAGGATATCCTCGGGCAGATAGCGCTCCATCGTCCGCTTCATAAGCCATTTGCCCTGCCCGCCGCGAACACGCATGTTTTCCGGCAGGCTTGCCGCAAATTCGAGCAGGCGATGATCGAGCAGCGGCTCACGCGCCTCCAGACCCACCGCCATGCTGGTGCGATCGACCTTGGTCAATATGTCGCCGGGAAGCCACAATTTCATGTCTGCATATTGCGCCCGATCAAGCCCGCTGCGCGCAGGCGCGCCGTCCATCAACCGGTGCATATGATATTCGGCCCGATAGCCACGGAGCAATTGCTGGGTGCGGCGGGAATAAAGCCGGTCGCGCAAAGCCGGCGGGGTCACGCCAACAGCCTCGGCATAGCCCTCTGCCCCTGTACGCCCTAGCGAGAGCAGTGTTGTTTTCGCGCGCAACGGACGCGGTGCCCAATCCGCCTTTGGATAGAGCCTGCCTAGCGTTCCGAACAGCGGACCACGGATGGCTTGCGGCAACAACGCACGCATCCGCTCTGCGCCTGGGTGAAAGACATGGCGGCGATAGCCGGCAAAGGCCTCATCCGCGCCATCACCAGACAGAGCGACCGTCACATGTTCACGGGCCATCTCGCTCACCCTGTAGGTCGGAAGCGCGGAGGCATCGGCAAAGGGTTCGTCAAAATGGAAGGCGAGTGTATCGACCAGACCGAAATCGTCAGCCGCCACCGTCTTACTGTGATGATCGGTCAGGAACCGCTTGGCAATGCGAGCGGCATATTGGCTTTCGTCCAATTCCCCAACATCAAAGCCAATCGAGCAGGTCTTGACCGGCAGGCGGGATGCCTCCGCCATCAGGGCGACCACGCTGCTGCTGTCCACGCCGCCTGAAAGAAACGCCCCCAAAGGCACATCGGCGACCATGCGGCTGAGCACGGCATGGCGCATCAGCC
>JAJTFR010000079.1 GCA_021298455.1 Sphingomonadales bacterium
ATATCCGCTGTCTGTTCAGGCCGAAGAAGCGGCGGAACCAACCATCATCGTAACCGGTCAGGCGGCGTCGACTGCTGCTGCCGAGGAAATTCTTCAACGCCCTGGCGGCGTCGATATCGTCAATCACGAAGACTATGCTGATCGCTTTCCGGTAAGCCTGCGAGACGTTCTTTCCTTCTCGCCGGGCGTTTATCTCCAGCCACGTTATGGCCAGGAAGTGCGGATTTCGATCCGGGGTTCCGGTATCTCGCGGGGCTTTCACATGCGCGGCTTGACGTTGTTGCAGGATGGCATTCCGATCAACCTCGCCGATGACAATGGAGATTTCCAGGAACTGGAGCCGATATTTTTCGATCATCTTCAGGTGTTTCGTGGCGCCAATGGGTTGCGTTTTGGTTCCGGTACATTGGGCGGGGCGATCAATGGTGTGACACCGACCGGACGGACGGCTGGAGGCGTTTATGCTCGTTTTGACGTGGGCAGCTTCAATACGGCACGGGGTCTTGTCTCTGCCGGCGTCGCTGGCGATGCGGTGGATGCATGGGGTGCGATCAGCGCTGATACATCGGACGGTGGCCGGGTTCAGGCATCTCGCCGATCATTGCGCTTCCATGGCAATGTGGGGCTGCGCCTTTCGGACAGCATCACCAACCGTAGCTATGTCAGCTTCAACAATATCAATCAGGAAATCCCCGGTGCGCTCACACAGGCTATTGCGTTAAGCACCCCTTGGGTGGCCAGCGCGGCGAGCATTGCCGGCGATCAGGCACGCGACATCGATTCAATTCGGATACAGAACCGCACAACTTTTGACTGGGGTGCTTCGCAACTGAATGTCGGCCTGTTCGGCAACGTCAAGTCGCTCTATCACCCGATCTTTCAGGTGATCGATCAGGAAAGCGTTGATTATGGTGCTTTCGCTCGGCTGGAGCATGAAGCTGGACCGCTCAGTTTTACCCTGGGCGGAGAAATCCGTCGCGGTTCAACCAATGCGCGTCAGTTCGTTAACATTGCTGGTCGGCGCGGGGCGATAACGTTCGCCGCTGATCAGGATGCGCGCACTGCCAATCTTTACGGTGAAGTCACGGTGCAGCCGGTGGACGGTCTGTCATTGATTGCGGGCGCTGTATATGCGGACGGCTTTCGTCGGCGCTCCGTCACTCTGTCGACATCGCGCAGCGGCGGCACCAGCTATAATGCGTTTTCACCGCGCTTCGGCATCCTGTTTGAGCCAGAAGAGAATGTGCAGGTCTTTGCCAATTATAGCCGGTCAGCGGAGTTTCCGGGCTTTGGCGAAGTGTTTCAGGTAACTGGCACTCCTCCGGTCAACCAGCTAGTCACCACGTTGCGGCCGCAGACAGCCTGGACCGCAGAGGTCGGCATGCGCGACACAGCGGGTATCGTCGGCTGGGACTTGTCCGTCTATCGGGCGACGCTGCAAAATGAGATGCTGCAGTTTAACGTCAATCCCGCGACGGGTATTCCGGCGGCTACCTTCAATGCCGACCGCACGCTGCATCAAGGAATTGAGGCGGGTCTCGACATTGCTGCAACCGAGTGGCTGCGGCTGCGCCAAGTCTATACCTATTCCGATTTCCGCTTCCGCGGTGATGCTCAGTTTGGCGACAACCGCCTGCCGGTCGTGCCGCGCCATGTCTATCGCGCTGAATTGCGGATCGGTGGCGAAAGCCTGCACATTACCCCGAATTTCGAATGGGTGCCGCAGGGTGCGTTTGCCGATTATCGAAATACGGTGCAGGCGGTAATTACGGCGACCGCCGCATCTGCCATCTATCAGCCAGTTGAACGCCGCGCCGTCTTTGCCGGTTTGCGGACACGGTTCTGAAAGGGGCGGGATGATGAATAAGACAGCTTTTTATCGCACGATCTGGCGCTGGCATTTCTACGCCGGCCTGTTCGTTCTGCCCCTTGTGATGCTGCTGTCGGTGACCGGAGCGGCCTATCTGTTCAAACCGCAAATCGAACGGTGGGAAGAAAGTGCCTTTCGTGGCGGCAACGCCGATGGTGCGGTTTCTGCAAATGTGCAGTTGGCAGCCGCCATGGGCGCGTTTCCGGGAGCACAGTTTCACAGCTATCGCTTGCCTGAAAAGCCCGGCGATGCGGCAATGCTGCACCTCGCGATGGCCGACGGAAAATCGATGCGCGACGTTTTTGTCTCGCCGCAAGGCAAGGTATTGGGTAGCCTTGATCCCGAAAGCCGCATTGCCCCAACGCTCGCTAACATACATGGTTCGCTGATGATCGGGCGAGTTGGCGACTGGATCGTTGAACTGGCGGCAAGCTGGACCATCGTCATGATCCTGACAGGGCTCTACCTTTGGTGGCCGGAGGGAAGGGGCCTTGCCGGAATTGTCTGGCCAAGAATGCGGAGCGGAAAGCGCCTGTTCTGGCGCGATTTGCACGCTGTCATCGGTTTCTGGATTTCGGGCCTTGTGCTGGTCCTGCTGCTCACCGGACTGCCCTGGGCAAGTGTCTGGGGTGAGGCCTTTCGCGCGGTCAGGGCAGAAATGGGATGGGTACAAGGCGCGCAGGATTGGAAAACCGGTGCCGCATCGCCCCATGCCGCGCATGATCATGATGCTATGTTGCGGCAGCAGGCGGCCGGGGTGCCGTTGACCTCGCTCGATCAAATCGTCCGCAAGGCAGTCGCGGAGGATATGGCATTTCCTGTCGTGGTGCTTCCTCCGGGTGCGCCACAGGCCCATGGCCCGTCAAACGATATGGCCTGGACGGTTAAATCCGAAACGCAAAACCGGCCGCTGGTGCGCTCGGTCACCTTTGATGCGGCGACCGGGGCGGAAGTCGAACGAAAGGATTTCGGCGACAAGCATGTCATCGATCGGATCGTCAATTATGGCATCGCCTGGCATGAAGGGCAGCTTTTCGGCTGGATCAATCAGTTGGTTGGGGTGCTTACTGCGCTAGGGCTGTTGACGTTGTGCGTGTCGGGATTTGTGATGTGGCGCAGGCGCAAGCCGCAGGACGGATTGGGTGCACCACCATCGCCGCCGGTACCAGTCAAGCTGCGCGGCGTCGCTGTTATGATATTGGTCGCCGCCGCACTACTGCCGTTATTGGCAGCGTCGCTGATCCTGTTATTGCTGTTTGAACGGCTGATTCTGCCGCGACTTCCACGGCTGGCGAGCTGGTTGGGCGTTCAGCGGGCGGCGGAGTAGCGCGCGGCGGTTTCGCGGATTAGCGCGATCATATTGGGGATGCCCTGCGTCCGGTTCGAGCTCAACTGGTTTTTGAGATCGAACGGGGCGAGGGCGCCTTCAATATCGAGGGTGCCGATTTCGTTCGCACTTTTGCTCTCGACAGTCTTGAGGACCAGCGCAATGATGCCCTTGGTTATGGCAGCATTGCTATCGGCAAGAAAGGTCAGGTGGCCGACTTCCTCGACTGGATAGACCCAGACCGAGGCGGAACAACCGCGCACCAGTGTCGCATCGGTTTTAAGCGCCTCAGGCATCGGCGGCAGGGCCTTGCCAAGATCGATCAACAGCCGGTAGCGATCGTCAGCATCGAGAAATTCATATTCGTCGAGAATGTCGGCAAGCGCAGTCATACCGGCAGCGCTTATGGCGTTGACGTTCAGATATCAATGCCCGCAGCAATCGCCTCAAGCTTTTTTACCCGTTCTTTGAGGTCGGCGACCTCGATCCGGGAGACGGCGGAGGGCACGCCTTCGGTGGACGGGCGATGCATGCTTTCAAGCTCTGCACGCTTAAAGTCGATCCAGTCACGCCAACCGCGAAGGCCGGCTGTTGCAATCACCCCGACCATGGCGAGGGTAATTGCACTAATGACGATATAGAAGCTGGGATCCTGAAACATGGTTCCTTCCTTCCGGCTTTAACGATCGCGCAGCGCTTCGATCTGACGGCTGACGTCGGTTGCACTGCTGTTTTCGGTGGCGATACGCTCCAGCACCTGGATGCGTTCCTTGAGTTCGCGGATCTCGCTTTGCATCGCCATTGTGTCGGCGTTGCCGATCTGGCGCTGGGTCTTGTTGCCCATCATGTCTTCATCTTCGATAATTCCGTATTTCGCCTTTTGGCGGTTCGAAATCACCTTGCCGATGGTGACGATCAGGATGATCGCAACCACCATTGTGAACGGATCTCCAATCATTTGTGAACCTCCTTTTCATGTGCGGGTTCTACACGCGGGGGTAGGGCACGAAGGGCTTCGATTTCATTTGCCAGGCTATAGCCCTGGTCGGTAACGATACGTTCCAGCACGGCGACGCGCTCTTCAAGCCGGCCTTTATCAGCCGCATATTGGGCGGCCTTTTCGGCAATATTTTGCGCATCAAGCTCCATCTGCCGGGTTTTCATATTCAGCCAGGGGCGGAAAATGGCACCTGCAAAGATAGCCAACAGTCCACAACTGATGCCAAGGATCGGGATAAGTAGGGGGCTCATTTCGGGTTGCTCCGGTTGTTCAGTTCGTCGGGCCGCGTAACGCTTCGATCTCGGCAGTCAGCCGATGGGTATCATCGACAACGATTTTCTCCACACTGGCCAGACGATCCTTGATCGAACCGAGCTCAGCACGTAGCTGCGCGTTTTCCTGACTAAGCAGTCTTACACGCTCGACCGCTTCCTGATCGCTTTTTGGATATACTGCTTGTCCCCAGGCTCCATCGAGCGGGTAGCCGTGCTTGATGCGAAGCCGCGTTGTATACACCCAGCCTGCGACGGCGCTGACGCCAATAACTACAACAGCCGGGGCCAGAATATTCGCAATCATCGGGTCCATCTATTTCCTCCTTATTGCCGTTCAGCGCAAATTCTCGATTTCTTCTGACAATCGGGAAGACTTGTCGGTTGCGATGCGCTCCAGGACCGCTACCCGTTCTTCAAGGCGGCTCAGCTTGCCGGTCAGTTGTTCATTCTCGCTGGTCAGCAAATGAACTTTGCGATCCACCTCTGGATAGTCGCCATCGGTCAGTGCGGACTTGCCGCCCCATTCATCCTCTAGCGGGTAGCCGTGCTTCGCTCGGATCCAGTTGTTGATCAGCCAGCCGCCCGTGCAGATCGCTACAATCGCCACAATGAATGCCGGTCCCTCGAATAACATGCCCTGTCTCCCTCAAATTCGCGCAGGTTCAGCGCAGGCTTTCGATTTCATCGGCAAGTTGCTTGTTATTGCTGACATAGAAGGTTTCCATGTCGGCAAGGCGACGGTCGATTTCACGGAAACGCGAACGTATGTCGCGGGTGGTGCGGGCAGGGGACTGGCGCACGCCCTGCCAGAATTTCTGCTCTTCCTTATCCTCTGTATAGAGGTGGACTGGTTTTTTGTCGGCAAGCCAGGCCGTGATCCAGTAAGCGATCAGCGTCCATGGAAAGCCGCCCATGAGGGTTAGCGTCACGGCGCCAATCCGCACCCAGAGCGCGTTCACTCCGGTATAGTCGGCAATCCCTGCGCATACGCCTTTCCATTTGGCGTTCTGCTTATCGAGATAGAATTTGGTATGCTGGCCAGCCATCTCAGTTCTTCCTCTCCAGTCGGCGGATTTCTTCAAGTTTGGCATAATCGTCAGCTTCGTGATCGAGGCGGCGAGGGTGCCAATCCGGGTTGTCTTGGGCCACCAGCCGCTCGACAGTGTCGAGCCGCTCTTCAAGGCGGCGGGCGAGTTCGTGCATGTCGCCGAGCATGCGCTCATCATCATTGGTGAGCGTTGCGGCGGTTTTCCAGCGGGTGACATAATGCATCACCAGCCAGGGCAATCCGATGAACAGGATGCCGACAACAAAAATCGGTACGAGTATATCTTCCATCGGCTCAGCCCTTCTTCATCGCTTTTTTCATAGCTTCAAGTTCGGCATCGACTTCGTCAATTGTGCCGAGGGCGTCGATCTCGTCGCCCAAAGTGCGCGGTGCATCTGCGCCGATCGTGAGCGCGTCGGCATAGCCTTGCGCTTCATCGACACGGCGTTCGAGATCATCGAAACGGCTGAATGCGTTGCGGACCTTGTCACCATTGTACATGGTGCGCAGCTTGACCTGGTTTTCTGCGCTTTCCAGTCGCGTCATCAGGGCATTCTGGCGCGAACGGGCGTCGATCAGTTTTTTCTGCAGCTTATGGATATCACCTTCCGATGCCTTTAGCGCATCGTCGAGTACGGCAACTTCGGCGCGCAACTGTTCGGCCATGTCGGTTGCCTTCTTGCGCTCGACAAGCGCGGCTTTGGCAAGATCCTCACGATCCTTAGATAGCGCCAGCTGGGCCTTTTCGGTCCAATCGGCCTGCAGATGGTCGAGCTTGGCGATATGCCGCTGCAATTCTTTTTTGTCTGCAATGGTGCGCGCGGCAGAGGCGCGAACCTCAACCAGCGTTTCTTCCATTTCCATAATGATCATGCGGATCAGTTTTGCCGGGTCTTCCGACTTGTCGAGCAGGTCGGTGAAATTGGCAGCGATGATATCGCGGGTTCGCGAAAAAATGCCCATTGGGATACTCCGGATTCTCTGAAATTCAGGCGACTTATATATTGTTTCAAAAGGGGCGACCGGGGCAAGCTCGGTTAGGGGAGCTGGGGTCGAGCTTTTGTGCCCCGGTCGACGGCGCATCATGTCAGGCAAGATAAGCGCTGACGACGAGGGGCCGGTTATATTGTTCTGCTGCATGGCTGCTCAGATCTTTCTGCTGAACGACAAAGGACGAAAGACCAAAGGCGATCAGAATCAACATCGAGACAGATGCACCTGCGATCGTTCCGGTCGGACGGGGTTCGGTCTGGTTGAGATTTTGCATTTTCTTATCCTTTGATTTGAGCCTTCATCGGGCTTGCTAAACACAAAGCAGGATGCGTGCCAATTTGTGCGGATTGGCGGTTATCCAGAGGAATCGGAGCTATATGCGCCTTCTGGATGCGCCTCGATGATGTGAAGCTTGCCAATATGTGGTGAAATATGCCAAACATGCGGAATGGAGCGCGGGGTTCAGTTCATCGGCCAATCGTCGGCCTTTCTCGACGCGGTCGAACGTGCCAGCCGAGCCGCCTCGCTGAACCGGCCAGTGCTGGTCGTCGGTGAACGCGGCACCGGCAAGGAACTGATCGCCGAACGTCTGCACCGCCTGTCGCAGCGCTGGGACGGTCCCTTGGTGACGATGAACTGCGCGGCGCTTCCCGAGACTTTGATCGAGGCCGAATTGTTCGGCCATGAGGCGGGCGCCTTTACCGGCGCAACCCGTGCCCGCGAGGGCCGGTTTGAGGAAGCGCATGGTGGCACGTTGTTCCTTGATGAGCTTGGCACGCTGAGCATGGGTGCGCAGGAGCGTCTGCTGCGCGCGGTCGAATATGGCGAAGTCACCCGTATCGGGTCGTCAAAGCCGATCCGTGTCGACGTGCGCATCGTCGGCGCAACCAATGAAAATCTGCCGGTCATGGTCGAAAAAGGGCGGTTCCGTGCCGACCTTTTGGACCGGTTGTGTTTCGAGGTCGTCACCTTGCCGCCGCTGCGCGTGCGCGAAGGCGATATCGAGGTGCTTGCCGACTATTTTGGCCGGCGGATGGCCAATGAACTGGAATGGGATGGCTGGCCAGGTTTCGGGCCGGTTGCGACGCGCGCACTCGAAAATCACGAATGGCCGGGCAATGTGCGCGAGTTGCGCAATGTCGTCGAGCGCGCGGTCTATCGCTGGAATGATCCCGGACAGCCAGTCGATTATGTGCAGTTCGACCCGTTTGAAAGCGATTGGATGCCGCAGGCGATGCCCTCTTCGCCTGCTTATGTCGCGCCACCTGCGTCAGATGGTGTCGCCGATATGACCGGCCCGGTGCGCCATTCGACCGATTTTTCGGCGATCAATGGCGCTGCGATCAAGGTTGGCGATTTTCGGGCCACGACGGAAGCCTTTGAAAAGGCGTTGCTGGAACAGGCGCTGGCACAGAACCGCTATAATCAGCGGCAAACGGCAAAGGCACTGAACCTCACTTATGACCAGCTGCGCCATTCGCTGAAAAAGCATGATTTGCTGGGTTAGCGGCAGGCACAAAAAAGGCGGCCCGAAAGCCGCCTTTTCCTAATTCAAAGCTGCCCGGAATCAGCCGCCGTTAAAGGCGATCATTGCATAGAGCATCGGGATCGACAGCAGCGTGTTGGTGCGTGAGAACATCATCGCACGGGTCGCAGCAGCTGCCTTGGTCGCATCGTCGGCTTCGACAAGGCCAAGCGCCTTTTGCTGGGCCGGCCAGATCACGAACCAGACGTTGAACGCCATGATCAGTGCCAGCCACATGCCGATACCGATCAGGCGATGGGTTTCGCCAAGCATCAGTGCGTCAACCAGATACCCTGCGCGGTGAGCGATGATCAGGCCAAACAGCACGGTCAGTGCCGCGCCCCAGCGGAAGAAGAACAGCGCCGACGGAGCGATATGCTTCGAAACGCCCGGTTTCAGTTCTGCCGGGATTTTCGGCATGGTCGGGATCTGCACAAAATTGAAATAATAAAGCAGGCCGATCCAGAGGATACCAAAGAAAGTGTGCAGCCAGCGGATCGTTTGCTGTTCCAGATCGCCATTGGCCGGCACCGCGAAAATCAGCGCGAGTGCCAGCACAAAGCCGACCCCGAGCACTGCGTGCAGATTACCGAAAAATTTGCTCATTCTTCCTCCTGTTTCTTGTTCATGGGCGCGACGACCCTAATTAACCGGGAAAAAGCTAAACCGCCGTGCCGTGCTTGTCACATGTTTTTTGGACATAGGACGGAACGGCAAGGGAGGCAAAGGGTTCAAAGGGTGGGGCAATTACAACCAAGGACCGAACAATGCCGTACATTCTTCCCGATCTTCCTTATGCCCCTGATGCTTTCGGAGACATTCTTTCCGCCGAAGCGTTCGAATATCATCACGGCAAACATCATCAGGCCTATGTCACGAAAACCAACGAATTGATCGGCGCAGATGCGTCGCTATCGGGTGCCGCGCTTAGTGAGGTGATCCGTGCCGCGCGCGAAGGTGACCAAACCAGCCTGTTCAACAATGCGGCGCAGCTATGGAATCACAGCTTTTACTGGCAATGCCTGTCCCCTGATACGCAGCAGCCCTCTGGAAGGCTCAAGGATATGATCGACCAGTCCTTTGGTTCGTTCGACGCAATGAAAACCGCGCTTCACAAAGAGGCTGTTGGCCATTTTGCAAGCGGTTGGGCGTGGCTGGTGCTCGATAAAGGAAGTTTGAAGATCCTATCTTTGCACGATGCTGATACGCCGGCGGCACATGCCATGCAGCCCTTGCTGACAATCGATGTGTGGGAACATGCCTATTATATCGACTATCGCAATGCCCGGCCGGACTATGTGCGTAACTTGTTGGATCGGGCAATTAACTGGGAATTTGTCGCCCAAAATCTGGATGGCAAAGGGGTCAGCCGGGCTGACCAATAAACATCAGTCTTGCGGCGGTGCGGGTGGTTCTTCACCAAGTTTCAGCCCGTGCCGCATCAGCATCGGGATATTGGCCAGCGCGAAGATGAAGGTGACAATCGTCACGCCCCAAACCTTGAGCGTCAACCATAGGTCAAAGTCGAGCATCGCACGCATGGCTTCATTGGCCAGCGCCAGCGCCGCGAAAAACAAGCCCCAGTTGAGCGAGAGTTTGAGCCAGCCTGTATCGTTGAGGCCATCATAGGCCGCTTCAAGCACATAACGGAGTAATGCCCGGCCGCGGCGCTCATCATGAAACCACAGGGTCAATGCCCCGAAAAACACGCCAAGCCCTGCAGTCAGCTTCAGCATCGGGGATATCCGGCCCAGTTTCACGCGCGAAATAATGGCGGCGACGATGATCGCGGCCATGAACACCGCCGTGCCGACAATCGCCCCCTGTTTGGGATCTGTCGGCGAACTGCCCAGTTTTGATGCGATGAAAAACAGCAGTAACGGCCCGAAATCGAGCGCGAAGCTGAGTGTGCCATGTTTCGGCTTTGCGGGCGTAGCGGCCTCGTTCATGCGGAACCTGCTATGGCGGTCGCAAGATCGCGCGGATCAAAGGGGCGCAGATCCTCCATGCTTTCACCAACGCCGATGGCGTGAATGGGCAGGCCGAACTGTTTGGCCGCGGCAACAAGGATGCCGCCCCGCGCGCTGCCATCAAGCTTGGTCATCACCAGCCCGGTAACGCCGGCCACTTCCTTGAAAACCTCAATCTGCGAAAGCGCATTCTGGCCCGTCGTGGCATCGAGCACCAGAACGACATCATGCGGGGCAGCGGGGTTGAGGCGGCCAAGGACGCGGCGGATCTTGGCCAGTTCATCCATCAACTCGCTCTTGTTCTGCAGCCGGCCGGCGGTGTCGACGATCAATACGTCAATCCCCTCCGCTGTTGCCTTTTTGACGGCGTCAAAGACGATACTGGCCGAATCCCCGCCTTCGGGGCCGGTAATGATGGGTACGCCGACGCGGTCAGCCCAAACCTTCAACTGGCCGATGGCGGCTGCGCGGAAGGTATCGCCCGCCGCCAGCAGGACGCCATAATCCTGTTCGACAAACAGATGCGCCAGCTTTGCGATGGTTGTGGTCTTGCCCGACCCGTTAACGCCAATCACCAGAATGACCTGCGGCCTTGGAAAGGCTTCAATTTCAAGTGGTTTGGCGACAGGAGCGAGAATTTCTGTCAACTCGTCAGCGACAACTTGGCGGATGCCGGCAAGATCGATGCCTTTGTCGAAACGCGAACTGGCGAGTGTGTCGCGGATCTGCGCAGCGGTGGCCGGCCCAAGATCCGAAACGATCAACGCTTCCTCAATCGCATCAAGGGTGTCGGCATCAAGCTTGCTCTTGGTGACCAGCCCCGCCAGATTGTCGGTCAGCTTGCTGGACGTTTTCTTGAAGCCGCCGAACATCCGTTCGCGCCAGCCGGGTTTCTCACTCATGCGGCAAGCTTTCCTTTGAGCCGTCCATTTTCATGTCCTTCGATTGTCGCCGTGACAAGGCTGCCTTCTGGTTGCGACTGATCAAGTTCGACATAGGCGAAATTTTCCGAATGGCCAGATGTGCCGCCTGCTTCGACGACGATTTTCTGGGAAGAACCGGTCAGTGAGGTAAGCCAGGCCCCGCGCCGTGCGGCAACGGCTTCGCGCAGCGCGCGGGCGCGCGCCTTGATCGCTGCTGCCGGCACTTGCGGCATGCGCGCGGCCGGGGTGCCCGCCTTGGGCGAATAGGGAAAGATATGGCCATGGACGATGTCGCATTGGTCGACCAGCGCAAGGCTGTTTTCGAACATTGCGTCATCCTCTGTCGGGAAACCTGCGATGATATCTGCGCCAATGGCGATGTCGGGGCGTGCAGCCTTCATACGGGCGACGATCTCAATTGCCTGTTCGCGGCTATGGCGGCGCTTCATGCGTTTCAGGATCATATTGTCGCCAGCTTGCAGCGAAAGGTGGATATGCGGCATCAGCCGTGGCTCGCCAGTAATTAATGCGAACAGCCGCGCGTCAATCTCGACCCCGTCAATCGAGGACAGGCGCAGGCGGGGCAGGCCGGGCACATGGCGCAGGATGCGTTCCACCAACAGACCCAGATCGGGCCGGCCGGGCAGATCATGGCCATAGCTGGTGACGTCGACCCCGGTCAGCACCACTTCTTGTATGCCGCGATCCACAAGGCGCTGGACATGTTCGACGACCTGACCGGCGGGAACCGAGCGGCTGTTGCCGCGGCCATAAGGGATGATGCAAAAGGTGCAGCGATGGTCGCACCCCGTCTGCACCTCTACAAAGGCGCGGGTATTGCCCGAAAAGGCGGTGGCAAGATGCGGTGCGGTTGCCTGCACCGCCATGATGTCGCTGACGCGGACCTTGGGTCCGTCAATCGCGAACAAAGCGGGGGACTGTTTTTCCACATTGCCGATGACGGCATCGGTTTCTGCCATTGCCTCGAACGTCTGCGGTTCAATCTGTGCAGCGCAGCCGGTAACGACAATCCGCGCGTCGGGGCGGCGCTTGCGGGCCTGGCGGATCGCCTGACGCGTCTGGCGGACCGCCTCATTGGTGACGGCACAGCTGTTGACGATCACAAGATCGCTGGCGTCCCCCAGTTGCTCGGCAAGGGCATGGCTTTCCGCAAGGTTCAAGC
>JAJTFR010000191.1 GCA_021298455.1 Sphingomonadales bacterium
TGGTTTTGGTTCGGGCACTTTCCAAAGCAACAGCAAGGCCGTTATCGGCAGGATGATCAGCGACATCTGGAAAAACAATTCCAGAATCTGCCCGATGCTCGGATTACCCGATGTGAAAACAAGCACAGGTATTGCCGTAGCCAATATGGTGCCGACAAACATCGCGCTTTCGCGATAGCCAACGATGCGGCTGCGCTCGGCATAGTCCGAGGACAATTCCGCACCAAGCGAAAGGTAGGGGATCTGCACACCGGTCCACAGCACGTAAAAGAGAAAGATCGACACCAGCAAATAGCCGATGCTCTTGCCGCCTTCGCTCCCGGGCACGAACAACCACCACGCGGTAAGCAGCAGAAACGGCACCCCCACCGCGATCCAGGGCTTGCGGCGCCCCCAGCGGGTGTTGGTCTTGTCACAAAAGTAGCCGATCAAGGGATCGATAAAGGCATCCCACAGGCGCGCCGCGAAGAAGGCCGCGCCAACCGCCGCAAGCGACAGTCCCGTCTCAGTTGCGTAAAAGGCCGGGATATAGACGATGAGCGCAAAGGTCATCATCGATAGCACGATGGCAGGGCCTGCGTAGATCAGACTTCGAGCGGTACTGCTTTCCATCATGCGACGGCGTCCCTTCAATCCGGTTGCGGCGAAAATGTTACCAGGCAGCTTTCCTGCCTGGTAACATGATCTCGAATTCAGCCCATGAGCTTAGAATTCAATATTTGCCTGCAGCCCGATTTCACGCGGACGATTGATGAATTGATAATCGCCGAACAGGTTGCTCTGGGTACCGACCACGGCGCGCGTGTCGAACAGGTTGTTCGCGTAGAGCGCCAAGGTCCAGCTCTGGTCGCCTTCGCCAGCCAGGCCCAGCCGGACATTGGTGATCAAATAGTCGCCGCCATCGCGCCGCGACGGGTCCGTCGGGCTGATGGATGAACGGAACTTGGAGACATAGCTCATGTCGACGCGGCCAAACCAGTCAAGCCGCTCGTTGATCGGACGTTCATAATCGACCGCAAATCCAATGGTCCAGTTGGGCACACCAGGCAGACTGTCACCCTTTGCGCCGATTTGCGGCAGCGTCTTCTGCAATTGTGCATCGACATAGCTGACCGACAGATCGGTGCTGAGACCGTCGGCAGGCTTGGCTGACGTCTTCTGCAATTGTGCATCGACATAGCTGACCGACAGATCGGTGCTGAGACCGTCGGCAGGCTTGGCTGAGATCGAGCCTTCAAAACCGATGCTGCGCGCCTTGGCTGCATTGCTGAAGAAGGTGAAGCCGCAGCCCAGCTGACGCCGAACCTGCACGTCGCTCCAGTTCAGATAGTAAGCTGAGCCGGAAACGAAAACCGCGCCATCGGCAACCTTGGCCTTTCCGCCCACTTCATAGTTCCACAGGCTATCGGAATCGAAGGAGACCGCGCTGTTTGTGATGCCCAGATTGTTCAGCTCGGCGATGCACTGTGGTGTGCTGGGGATCGGCTGGTTGAAGCCGCCTGCGCGAAAACCCTTGGAAGCCGTTGCGTAAAGCGTCATGTCATCATTGGGTTTGTACGAAATTGTGCCCTTCGGATTGAACCCGTCTTCCTTATATGTGCCCGAGCGCGCGTCGGCGCCTGGCGAAGAAAAGGTCCCGCGCGAGCGATAGTCGAAATTGCCCTTCAGATCGAAGTAACGGCCGCCAACGATCACATCCAATTTCTCGTTGAGGCTGAAGGTCAGTTCCCCAAACACTGCAAACTGCTTGAGGTCTTGAGGTACCACGCTCTGGAACACATTGGGGAAGCTACCAACCACATAACGATTGACCGTTGGGAAGACGGGATTGAGATCCGGAATGGGCGTCGGACTGCCAAAGCAACCGGCATTGTTAGCGCAGAAATCGTTGAGGCCCGGGCTAGGAGCATCTTGGGTGAAGTCCTTGGTCTGCTTCTGGTAGTAGAGGCCAACCACACCTTTGATCATGCTGCCAGTATCGAACGACACGCGCAATTCCTCGGTGAAGTCCTTTTGCCGATTGGAGTTGATCAGGGTCGAGGACGGAGAGTTGGCAGTGAAGAGCAATTGCGAGAAGCGGTTGGTATCCTGCAGATCAAGCGTATCGCGATCGAAATATGAGGTCGACGAACTGACAACCACCGAGCCCGCATCATATTCCAGATACAGGTCGTAAAGGTCGATATTGTCCTGATTGAACGGCTCAATCTTCCACGGCTGGGTGTAATCACCGCGCGCGGTGTCGACGCTGCTTTCGCCCTTCACGTCGAACTGGCGATGCATATAGCGCGCCCGCATGGTCAATTCTTCGACCGGGCGGAATTCTAGCGTGGCACGCACCATCCAGTTATCATCGCTGTTGGCATCCTTACGGCCCGTCCCCGTTGGGGTTAGCCCTAAGCCAACACAACATCAAGTTATCATCGCTGTTGGCATCCTTACGGCCCGCCCCCGTTGGGGTTAGCCCTAAGCCAACGACAGGCGCGGTGTTGTCGATCCAGCCGCCGTTGTGTGCAAAGGAGCCTGATAGGCGCAGCGCCAGTTTGTCTTGGACGATAGGAATATTCAGGACGCCATCGATGCCATAGGATTCGGAACCCCGCTTGGTGGTTGATACGCGCGTCTGCATTCTTCCTTCAAAGTTATTTAGATCAGGCGTGTTGAGAATGTAGCGCACCGTGCCGCCCAAGGATCCGCTGCCATAAAGTGTGCCCTGCGGTCCCTTGAGAACCTCGATCCGGTTGAGATCGAACAGGCCTAGGTCGGGCGAGGCACCGTTCTCATTGTTGGTGCCGCCCGACCCGGTAATTGGAACGTCATCCAAATATATGGCGACTGTTTCCTGCGGTTCGGATTCGCTCGCGCTCGATACGCCGCGCAGCTTGATCTTGGTCTGGTTGGAGCCAGCACCAAACGCACTCAAGCCAGGAACCTTGGCGGCAATATCGCCGATGCCCTGTGCGCCGGAGCGCATAAGGTCTTCCCCTCCAACCGCACTAATTGATTGCGGAACGTCGATCAGCGATTGCGCGCCCTGCTTGGTCGCGGTCACGACAATTTCGCCGGCATCACCGGACTTATCTTCATCCGCCGCATCTTGGGCACTTGCAGGCGCTGCGATGAGGCAAGCGGAAGAAACCGAAGCGATGAGTGAGATTTTGAAACTGGCAGTTGCGATCTTGCGCATTGAGATCCTCCCTTAGAACCGAACTGGCATGACCATGGCGCTGGTCCTCCACCATTTGGTCCAGCCACAATGGATAGACTGCACCGGGCAAGAAACTTATGCGGCCAGCAGCGATTCTAATGCGAGTTGCGTCACGGCCTGGTCGAAAGGCCCGAAAGCATCGACTCAAGGATTCAAGACTGCCATAAAACGATTGAGCGAGGCCAGGAACTCACATGGGCGCGATATCGGAACTTTATGCAAGTGGGCATGACCCTAAGCAGATCGCCCACAATCTGAGGCGCGAGCATGAGAAAGTCGCCCCAAATCAAATGCGCCTGCACGACTCCTTCAAGAACGGAAATGGCGCCTATAGTTTCATCAAGACTGGCCTTGGGTTTGAAGTCCTGACCGCAGCCGGAGTGCTGCAGCGCCAGTTGGACACATGCTTTACCAGCGAAGACGTGATGAAACTGCACTTTCGTCTGAAGGGCGAAGGTTGCTATGCGCTTGGCAATGGGGATGCCGTGTCGATGGCCGGGCAGTTCGCCGGCATCCTGCTTCAGCCCGAAGGCCAGCCAAAGTTCGAATCCCGATTTGAAGGGCATGAGGAATGCTGGATCACCGTGTTTTGTTCGCGCGACAGTCTAGGAATGGTTTTTGGCAATGAACTCGGCAGCCTTCCCGTTCCGGTACGTGAATTTGTCGAGGGGCGGTTAGAGTCCACGTTCGGTGCGCAATTGGCCCTCAACACGGCGATGGCGCGCAGCGCGATGGATATCATCAGCGCAGATGAAGCCAATATCCTCGCCAGGGCGCAGACCGAGGCGCGCGTCGTGGATCTCTTGTGCGAAACGCTGCTCAATCTGAATCAGTTGTCCGATTCTGACTGGAACCGGCCATTTGCTTTCTCGCCACGCGACCGACATTGTCTG
>JAJTFR010000080.1 GCA_021298455.1 Sphingomonadales bacterium
GATCGTTTCAAGTTCGCCATCAAATAGCAGCGCAGCCGGACGATAGGCAGCCGCAGCAGCCTCGGTAATGCTTTCTCGCATGCGCAGGCTGATCCGCAGCGTCGACGCACTGCTATCGACTGCCCGTTCGAATTTGATCCGGTTGAGTGCCTGTGCTTCGCGATATTCACGGTAGCCTACCGCGAACGATATGACCAAGATGGTGATACCCAACCACAGCCACAGCGAAGTGGCCCAGACGGGTTTGGGAGCAACTATGTCCGGCCGCATCGACAAAGTATGAACTCATCACCTTGGCTATGCAATCGAAGTTCGCCGAGTTGAAGGAACGCCGTGCAAGTGAGGTCGTTACCGGCTTTAGGGCCGCGCTTGGTTCGGGCGGTCAGGAAACTGGCGCTGGTAGGCAAACAGCAGAACAGAGGGCAACGCGTCCTGCGCGCATCAGATCAAGGCAGCGATCTGCCAAAGCCCGAGCACAAGGAAAAGCAAAGCTGCCGTCCAGCGCATGATGTGGAGCGGCACACGCTTCACCAGTTCCTCGCCCAGATAGACGGCGGGCACATTGGCGATCATCATGCCAAGTGTCGTCCCGGCGGCAACCCACAAAACCGATTGATATTGCGCGCCCAGTGCGATGGTCGCGACCTGTGTCTTGTC
This sequence comes from Sphingomonadales bacterium, assembly GCA_021298455.1. Lineage (GTDB taxonomy): Bacteria > Pseudomonadota > Alphaproteobacteria > Sphingomonadales > Sphingomonadaceae > Sphingorhabdus_B > Sphingorhabdus_B rara. Next base: position 658 of record JAJTFR010000080.1, read on the forward strand.
ACCCATTTCGACAATGAAAAAGGCAATCGCGGTGGTCAGAAACACGCTACCCCTATGCGCGACATCGCCTTCATCCTCATCAATTGTGTCAGGAACCAGCGTCCACAACGCCATTGCGACAAAACCCAATGCCACCGCCCAGCGGAACCAGGGCGCATCAAGCAGGCCCGCCACCTGCTGCCCGGCAAAGGCCGCCAACGCGTGGTTGAGCAGTGTTGCTGCAAATATCCCCGCGATAATGGGCAGCGGCGCGCGAAAGCGTGTCGCCAGTACGATGGCGAGCAGCATCGTCTTGTCGCCGATTTCGGCAAAGGTGACGACCGCGGTCGAGGCAAGAAAGGCTTCCATTCGGATTCTCCGGGCCGGACAGGAAACAGACACAATGTCACCGGCCACCCCTGTCCGGCCGGAACAGGTCGCCAATGCCATTGGTCTCGCCTTGAGCGACAAGCCTTTCGACAGTCGCCGCCCCTTATGCGCCATGACCTCTCGGCCAAATATGTTGACACACAACCCGTTCCCAAGAACGGCTGGCTACTCCCCAGTTGACGCGCTAGCCTCTAGTCGAGCGGCTGAAAGGAGGCAAGCCATGACAAAGGCGGAAAACAAGACGCAAGCGACTGTGGCGCGTGTCGAAGATTTTGTCACAGGCATAGCGGACGAAAATCAACGCGCGGATGCGCGCAGCCTGATCGCACTGATGACGCGGTTAAGCGGTGAACCTGCGACAATGTGGGGGCCGTCGATCATCGGTTTCGGTCGCTACCGTTACCGCTACAACAGCGGCCGGGAAGGCGAAATGTGCCGGATCGGATTTTCGCCGCGCAAGGGACAGACGGTGCTGTATCTGATTGACGGCTTTAAAGGCCATGCTGAACTGATGGCCAAACTCGGCAAGCACAAGACCGGTAAGTCCTGCCTCTATGTGAAACGGCTCTCGGATATCGATCTGGTGGTGCTCGAAGACATGTGCCGGTCTTCGCTTGCCTATATGGCGGCGGAATATCCGGAAAGCTGATCCGGAATCATTCGGAGATGCACTTGCCGCGTCCGGCCTGCCGCCGTTCGAAGGCGCGCTTCTTGCTTGCCCAACGTACATAAAATACGATGCCAATGAGCGCCATCGCACCCAAAATGGCAAACGCGAGGATTTCGCGATTTTCCATCTAACTTCTTTTACCCGATGAGTGACCGGTCATTTGCCGATCTTGTATTGATGGGCTGAGATTTAGCGTCAGCGAATTCAAATTCAAGGTGGTAAAAAGGTGTATCGCGTCTACACCTTATTAGTTAGCTACACGCGCCACCAGCATAGTCGCGCCATGCTCCGGAACGATATCCGACAGGTTTTCGCACAACAGGCAATCGCCCGCCCTGCTTGCTGCACCATCGATATATGTCGTCCCGCTGAGCGGAATGACCCAGCAGGGATCTTTCTCCGCCAGCATAGTCAGCCCGTCCTTATTGCTGACATGGTCGAGGGTGAAATGCGGTCCATCGACCAGCCGCATATTCCCTTCTGCCCGTCCGGACCGGGCATCGGCATAAGGCGTCGCCTTCGACACCGCGACTCCATCATCCAGATGAAGTTCGCGCGGACGGCCATAATCATACAGCCGATAAGTGATGTCGGCATATTGCTGCACCTCGACCAAAGTGATGCCCGCGCCGATCGCATGGACGGTTCCTGCCGGGATGTAAAAGAAATCCCCCGGCCGCACCGGTTTCCAGTCCATCAACTGCTCAATCTCGCCCGAAAGCGACGCGGCACGCAATTCATCAGCCGACATAGGCTGCAATGTGCCCATGCCGAGTACTGCACCGGGCTCTGCATCAACGATATACCAGCATTCCTCCTTGCCCGAAGGCAGGCCGCGCTGCTGCGCCTGCGCATCGGAAGGATGCACCTGAATCGAAAGCTTTTCCGATGTAAACAACCATTTGACAAGGATCGGCAGCGGCGCGCCATCGGTAGCCTCATACCAGATCTCGCCAATCTGGCGTCCGCCCAAATCACCAAAGGTTGCGGGAACATCGATGCGCCCCCAGGGCTTTTCCACGAAATGCTTGTCGAGTTTCATGACCTTCGCCTAACAAAGATTTTCCGCTTTTGCACCGCCCAAACTAACGCTAGGGGATTGGCATAAAATAACTCTCCCCAGGCGCCATTGTTCACATTGGAGCCAAATAAATGACCGCATATACCAACCGCGCCGGCCTTCAGGTTGCAGAAGCGCTCGTCCGCTTTGCAGAGGAAACGGCGCTGCCCGGCACCGGCGTCGAAGCAAGCCGTTTCTGGCAGGGTGTTGCCGACATCCTCGCGCGTTGCGCGCCTGTCAACCGGGCGCTGCTGGCCCGACGCGACGAAATCCAGACGCAGCTTGATGACTGGCACAAGGCAAATCCCGGTCCGATTACCGACATGGCGGCCTATCAGAAATTCCTGACCGAGATCGGGTATCTTGATCCCGTACCTGTGGGCTTCAAGATTGGTACGCAGAATGTCGATGCCGAAATCGCGACCATGGCCGGGCCTCAACTCGTCGTTCCGGCGCTCAACGACCGCTTCGTCCTTAACGCCGCCAATGCCCGCTGGGGTAGCCTTTATGACGCCCTTTACGGCACCGATGTGCTGGACGCGCCGCCTGCGCGACCCGGCGGGTACGACACGGCACGCGGTGACGCCGTGATCGCCTATGCCAAGGCGTTCCTTGATGATGCCGTGCCACTTGCTTGCGGCAAGTGGGCCGACTGGGACGGCGGCGATTTGCAACTGGCCGACCCTGCCATCCCCATCTTGCGCCGCGGCAGCGACATTTTGCTGCGCAACAATGGTCTTGGCATCGAGATTCGCATCGACCGCGACCATCCGGTGGGCAAAACCGACAAGGCCGGGATTGCAGACGTCATCCTCGAAGCTGCACTTACCACCATTATCGATTTGGAGGATTCGGTCGCTGCCGTCGATGCTGAAGACAAGGTGAAGGGCTATAGCAACTGGCTCGGCCTGATGCGGGGCGATTTGACCGCCAGCTTCGACAAGGGTGGTTCCACCATGACCCGCGCGCTGGGGGATGATCGCGAGTGTGACGAGGAACTGCTCCACGGCCGTTCGGTGATGTTTGTGCGCAATGTCGGACATTTGATGACCAATCCGGCGGTGCTCCTGCCCGACGGCAGCGAAGCGCCAGAGGGGATACTAGACGCGGTTTTCACCTCGCTCTGCGCGATGCATGACCTGCTCGGGCTCGGCAAATATCGCAACAGCCGCGCGGGCAGCATCTATATCGTTAAGCCGAAACAACACGGCCCCGATGAATGCGCCTTCACCAACGATCTTTTCGATGCTGTCGAAGACCTGCTCGGTCTTGATCGCCACACGATCAAGGTTGGCGTGATGGATGAAGAACGGCGCACCAGCGCCAATCTGGCTGCTTGCATATATGCCGTGCGCGACCGGATCGTCTTCATCAACACCGGCTTCCTTGATCGCACCGGTGATGAAATGCACAGTGCGATGCAGGCCGGCCCGATGATCCGCAAGGCCGACATGAAAGCAAGCGCCTGGATCCACTCCTATGAAGCACGCAATGTAGCCATCGGCCTTGAATGCGGGCTTTCAGGTAAGGCGCAGATCGGCAAGGGCATGTGGGCAATGCCTGATCTGATGCGCGCAATGATGGAGCAGAAAATCGGCCATCCCAAATCGGGTGCCAACACCGCATGGGTGCCCTCACCTACCGCCGCGACCCTGCACGCAATGCACTATCACAAGGTTGATGTGTTCGAAGTGCAACGGGAACTGGCAGACAGGGAAACCCCGTCGCTCGACGCCCTGCTGACCATTCCTGCCGCACCGCGCGGCCATAACTGGACTGACGAGGAAGTGCGCGAAGAACTGGAAAACAATGCGCAGGGCATATTGGGCTATGTCGTGCGCTGGATCGATCAGGGCGTCGGATGTTCGAAGGTTCCCGACATCCACGACATCGGCCTGATGGAAGACCGGGCGACGCTGCGCATTTCATCGCAGCATATCACCAACTGGCTGCTCCATGGCGTGTGCACGCCCGATCAGGTTGATGCCGCCTTCGCCAAGATGGCCGCCAAGGTAGATGCGCAAAATGCTGGCGACCTGCTCTACGAGAAGCTGGAAGGCGATAGCATCGCCCTGAAGGCCGCGCGGGCGTTAGTCTATGAAGGCGTCGTCCAGCCCAGCGGCTATACCGAACCACTGCTGCACAAATACCGGCTGGAAAAGAAGGCAATGGCCTGAAAATCCAAGGAGAGGAAATGAATGACCTATATTCTGTGGGGATCACCCCATTCGCTTTATACCGGAAAGATCCGTTCTTATTTGATCAAGAAGGGCGTGCCCTATCGCGAGCGCTGTCCCTCTGACCCTGACTTTGCGGCGCATGTCGGTCCAAAGGTCGGATTGGCGGTGATACCGGTTCTTGAAACCCCGCAGGGCGAGCTGATCCAGGATAGCGGTGCAATGATCGCTCGGCTCGAAGAATATCTACCCGAACCGCAGGTCGACCCTGTAACGCCCGTCCAAAAGCTGGTTTCATTGCTGTTCGATGCCTTTGGCTCAGAACATTTGTTACCCACCGCCATGCACTACCGCTGGTCCTACCGCGCGGAACAAGAAGAGTTTCTGCGTGCCGAATTTGGCCGGACAATGAAAGCCGATGTCGGACGTGCCGAACGCCGCGAGGCAGCCGCCCGGACCATGTCCTTTTTCAACGGCTTCTTACCAAATCTCGGAGTTTTTCCGGAAACCGCTCCTGCAATCGAAGCGGCCTATCTGGATATGATCGAGGCCTTGGACGAACATTTTCAATGGCACCCCTATCTTCTGGGCGGACGTCCAAGCTGTGCAGATTTCGGGATGATGGCACCATTGTTCGCGCATCTGGGGCGCGATCCGGTTCCGGCAGGGATTATGAAAGCCAAAGCGCCGAACCTGTTCCGTTGGACCGAGCGTATGAATAGCGCTCCGATCACCGATGGTGAGTACCCGAATTATAACGATCGTTACACGGAATCTGATACGGTTCCGGAAACGTTGGAAGCGGTCATGAAGATCGTCTTTGCCGATTGGCTGCCCGGCCTGATTGTCGACGCACATTGTTTCAATGATTGGTCAGCCGACAAGCCGAAGGGCGAGATTGTATCCGGTAGCGGCAAGCGCCAGGTCCACCCCAATATAGGTTCGGTCGAGTTTTCATGGCGCGGTATAACCTACCGTCGCGGCAGCCAGCCGCATATGCTTTGGATGCTGGCAGCCGCGCAAGAGCATTATCGCGCCATGACGCCAGCAGACCGCGCTTGCGCCGACGCCCTGTTGAACCGGACAGGAGGATCCGACGTGCTCGCACTCAAGCTAAACCGGTCGATGGAACGACAGGCGAATGTACTTGTTCTGGCCGACTAGCCGTTAATTGCCGGACTTCTCCATCGCCTTCGCCTTCCATTCCATTGCATTGCGCACGCGCCATTCAACGCTGGGATGGGTGTAGAAGATTGCTTCCTGCAGCGCACTGGGCCGTGGGTAGCGATATTCGGCGGTTTTGACCAAGGCGCTGGCTAGCGCATCGGGCAGGTTAACATGGCGCAGCGAGTAATTGTCTGCCTCGCGCTCGCCCTGGCGGACGACGGCGTTCATTACCGGCTGGGCCAGCAGCGACAGCAAGCCGACTATGAAAATGAGCACCGGCAAGCCCTGTGGGTCACCAATGCCAGCATTGCTGCCAAACGCCCTCGCAAAACGCGGGAACAACCGGTCGGCAAGGAAGAAGAAGGCAATGGAGAGCAGCACAAGCACGCCGACCATCCGCCAGATATGGCCGCTGACATAATGCCCGATTTCATGACCGGTCACGGCCTTCACCTCGTCCAGCGAGGCGCCTTTCAGCGCAACGTCGGAAATCGCGATGCGTTTTGATCCAAAAAGGCCAGAGACATTGGCAGTGAAATTGTTCGACTGGCGCGAGCCGTCATAGACAAAAATCCGGTCGGCAGGGATGCCCGCCTCTGCCGCCATGTCGACCAGCGCGGCCTTTACCGGGCCATCCTGCAGCGGTTTATATTCGTTGAACAAGGGTTCTATCAGTACCGGTGATAGGATCATCGCTGCTGCCCCTGCAAAAGCCGCAAGCCCGCCTGACCATAGCCACCAGCGTTTTCCGGCCTTGCGGATCAGCGCATAAATGCCGAGAAAGAACAGCGCGCCAAGCAGGCTGGAAATCACGGTTCCGATCGCATCCTGCATCAGAAAGTCGGAAAGCGGCTGGCTGGTGCGACCATAGGATTTCTCAAAACCCCATTCTTGATAGATGCCCCAAGGCAGACCGATAATCGCAGAGGTAAGGAAATAGGTAAGGCCGACCAGCCAAATGCGCAGCGACCAGCCGCGCTTTTCAAGCCTGACCGCAACTCTGTCGAGGATACCGGTGCGGACAATAATCCAGGTAACAACTGCCGAGACAAACAAGCCCCAGAGCAGCATCCAATGACTTGCGCTGGTATAGTCCGCCGCCTTTTGCAGCGCCTCAGGCCCAAGACTGTCGATATAGCGCGCGGTTTCCGCTGCCGGATTGAATGCCATCTGCTTCCCCCTTTTAAACTGTATTGCCGATACAATACAGCAGGGGGATAAAGTCAAGCCTGTTGGCGCGGTCAGCCCAATGCGTCGATAAACCGTTCAGCATCAAGCGCAGCCATGCAGCCCGTACCCGCACTGGTGACCGCCTGGCGATAGACATGGTCCATCACATCGCCACAGGCAAAGACGCCGGGCACGCTGGTTTCCGTGGCCTGCTGTTCGGCGCCGCCGCGCACCTTGATATAGCCGCCGGCCATATCGAGATGACCTTCGAAAATCTGGGTGTTGGGCTTGTGCCCAATGGCGATGAAGACACCGTGGAGATCAATATCCTCTGTCCCGCTGCCGTCGGTCGCGGCGATACGCATGCCGGTGACCCCGGTTGCATCACCTAGCACTTCATCAAGCCTGTGGTTCCATTTGATCGTGACCTTGCCTTCGGCTTCGCGCGCAAAGAGGCGATCCTGCAGGATCTTTTCGGCTTTCAACTTGTCGCGGCGGTGCACCAGCGTCACATGGCTGGCGATATTGGCAAGGTAGAGCGCTTCTTCAACCGCAGTATTTCCGCCGCCGATCACCGCCACCGGCTTTCCGCGATAGAAAAAGCCATCGCAGGTCGCACAGGCCGACACGCCCTTGCCCATGAAGGCCTGTTCT
>JAJTFR010000192.1 GCA_021298455.1 Sphingomonadales bacterium
CTGCCGTTCGGCGACCAGCCTCGTCCGATAGCTGTCCAGAAAGAACAGCCCGGTCGCCATCAAAACCAGTGCGAACAGGTTGACTGCCAAGATGCGGGCGGTGAGGGTCAGGCCCCGGCTCCAGCCCAGATTGAAACGATCGACGTCAGCTTTCGGCAAAGCGGTACCCAGCGCCATAGAGGGTATCGATTGCGGAAAATTCGGAGTCGACCTCACGGAACTTGCGCCGCAGGCGTTTGATGTGGCTGTCGATTGTACGGTCGTCGACATAGACATCATCTTGATAGGCGATGTCCATCAACTGGCTGCGCGTGCGGACTACCCCCGGCCGGGTCGCAAGAGCTTCAAGTATCAGGAATTCAGTAACGGTCAGCGTGATCGCGCGTCCCTTCCAGTTCACATGGTGGCGGGCAGGGTCCATCTGCAGTGCGCCGCGCACCATGGGTTCAGGCTCATCCTGCGCTTCTTCCTCGCTTGGTCCGGCGCGAACCGCTGTCCGGCGCAATATCGCCTTTACCCGGGCGATCAGCAAGCGCTGCGAAAATGGCTTGGTGATGTAATCGTCCGCGCCCATGGCCAGGCCCAGCGCTTCATCCAGTTCTTCATCCTTCGATGTCAGAAAGATCACCGGCATGTCCGATTTTTCACGCAGACGGCGGAGCAATTCCAGCCCGTCCATACGCGGCATCTTAATGTCAAAAATGCCAAGGTCGGCGGGGTTTTCAATCAGCGCCTTCAACGCCGCCTCGCCATCGGGGTAGAGCCGTGTGACAAAGCCTTCGCCCTGCATCGCGATCGATACAGAGGTCAGGATGTTGCGGTCATCATCGACCAAGGCAATATTGGCGGCCATGTGCAGTCTTATAGGTTCGCATCGCGGCGGCATCAATCGAAAGGGGAAGCGCAGGCACATCGCGTTACATTTTTTCTTTACTCCATATGGCTTGCAGCGATTTGACGCGTGGGGCAGGGTAAGTTACGGGGCCCTATACCAGTTAGGCATACCTATGCACAAACAGCATGAAGGAATAAGAACGTGTCCGTAACGCCCAAATTTACACTTGAAAATCAAGGTATTAAAACGAGCGCCAGCATCGACTGGAATCTCGGCACGGCACATCTTGTCGAATCGGCCCTTGCCAATGGCGAAGGCATGCTGGCGAAAGACGGCCCGCTGGTGGTTGCGACGGGCAAGCATACTGGTCGTTCGGCGAAGGATAAATATATCGTTCGCGACGCTGAAACGGAACAGACCATCCATTGGGGCAAGACCAATGTTGCGATGGACCCGGCGCATTTTGCGGCGCTGAAGGAAGATTTCTTGGCCGCACTGGCCGAAAAGAAGCAGCTTTATGTTGCCGATCTGTTTGGCGGTTCGCAGCCGGAATATCGCGTTAATGTGCGCGTGATTAACGAGTTTGCCTGGCACAATCTGTTTATCCGCACCCTGCTGGTGCGTCCGGACCAGTCGGAACTGGCCGATTTGGTTCCCGAATATACCATCATCGACCTGCCCAGCTTCCGCGCTGATCCAGCGCGCCATGGCTGCCGCAGCGAAACGGTGATCGCCGTCAATTTCAGCGAGAAGCTGATCCTAATCGGCGGCACCGCTTATGCGGGTGAGATGAAGAAGTCGGTGTTCGGCATCCTCAACTATCTGCTTCCCGAAAAGGGTGTGATGCCGATTGCTCGGCCAATATCGGCGCCAATGGCGACACCGCGATCTTCTTCGGTCTTTCGGGTACCGGTAAGACGACGCTGTCTGCAGATGCCAGCCGTACGTTGATTGGCGATGACGAGCATGGCTGGTCGGACACGGCGGTATTCAACTTTGAAGGCGGCTGCTATGCAAAGATGATCCGCCTTTCGCCCGAAGCAGAACCTGAAATCTACGCAACGACAAAGCGTTTCGGCACTGTCCTTGAAAATGTGGTGATCGATGCCGAATCCCGCGAACTGGATTTTGATGACAATAGCCTCGCTGAAAACAGCCGCGGTTCTTATCCCATCGATTTCATCCCCAACGCTTCGAAAGACAATCTGGGGCCGGTTCCCAAGAACCTAATCTTCCTGACCGCGGACGCCTACGGCGTGCTACCCCCGATCGCGCGGTTGACGCCTGATCAGGCGATGTACCACTTCCTGTCGGGCTATACTGCACGCGTTGCCGGCACCGAAATCGGCGTGACCGAACCTGAAGCGACCTTCAGCACTTGTTTCGGCGCACCTTTCATGCCGCGCCACCCCTCGGTCTATGGCAACCTCTTGAAGGAGCGCATTGCCAAGGGCGGCGTGAAATGCTGGTTGGTCAACACCGGCTGGACGGGCGGCATGGCCACACAGCCGGGAATCAGCCGCATGCCGATTAAGGCGACCCGCGCGCTGCTCAACGCTGCGCTCGATGGTAGCCTGAACGATGCCGAGTTCCGCAAGGATCCGAATTTCGGCTTTGAATTCCCCGTCGCCGTTGCAGGTGTCGATTCAAAGATCCTCGATCCGCGTGAGGCTTGGGAAGACAAGGCACTTTATGATGCGACCGCCCAAAAGCTGGTCCAGCAGTTCATCGACAATTTCGCGCAGTTCGAACAGCATGTCGATGCCGGCGTGATCGAGGCCGCCCCCAAGGCAGCCTGATTAAAGCAGAAATTGTGAAAAGGGGGTGCCAGCGATGGCGCTCCTTTTTTTGTTTTGGTTGGGCAGTCTGGCGCGCTTGGCGGCTATGGATCAGATTAGGGGATCAGGTTAGCGCTTCAACCAGAAGTACGGCACCTTCGGCACCGGTAACGCGGACATGCGTCCCCAAGGGTGCATCATCGCCGCGCGCGTTCCATTCGCTATCACCAACACGCACGCGGCCCCGGCCATTTTCGATCGCCTGCACCACGGTGACGATCTCTCCTGCCAGGCGTGCGCCGCGATCGTTCAACTTGGGATCGTCGGAAACGATCGGATTATCTTTCAGAAAGCGTTTGCCGGCGTAGACGGCGAAGATCGAAGCGATTGCGAACAGGCCTACCTGCATCGGGAAGCAGGAAAGCAAGTGTACCTACGCCGGCCGCGGCCAGCGCGAGCCAGATCAGAAAAAATCCGGGGGCGAGCATTTCTGCCGCGCCAAGTATGGCTGCCAGCGTCAGCCAAAACCAGTGTGCGGAAATCGAACCCAGCGATTCAGGCATGTCACTTGTCCTTCTTTTCGAGCGCGTCTTTCGCAAGCTCGCTGATACCGCCCAGCGTGCCGACCAATTGCGTCACTTCGACAGGGAAGAGGATCGTCTTGCTATTGGGCGAAGTGGCAAACAGGCTGATGGCGTCGGTATATTTCTGCGCGATGAAGTAATTCAGCGCCTGCGTGCCCGAACTGGCAATCGCCTCGGACACCATCGTGGTCGCCTTGGCTTCGGCTTCGGCCTCGCGCTCACGGGCTTCTGCATCGCGGAAAGCGGCTTCGCGTCGGCCTTCTGCCTGCAAGATCTGGCCTTGCTTTTCGCCTTCTGCGCGCAGGATTTCTGCGGCGCGCAGGCCTTCGGCTTCAAGAATTTGGGCGCGCTTTTCGCGTTCCGCCTTCATCTGGCGGGCCATGGCGTTGGAAATATCGGCGGGCGGGCGGATATCCTTGATTTCAACGCGGGTGATTTTGACACCCCAAGGCGAGGTCGCATGATCAACGACCGACAATAGCCGCCCGTTAATCTCGTCACGCTTGGAGAGGGTTTCGTCAAGATCCATGCTGCCCATCACCGTGCGCAGGTTGGTTGTCGTGATCTGCATGATCGCGACATACAGATCGGAGACTTCATAAGCCGCCTTTGCTGCATCAAGGCACTGGAAAAACACCACGGCGTCGACGCCCACCATGGCGTTATCCTTGGTGATGATTTCCTGACCCGGAATGTCGAGCACCTGCTCCATCATGTTCACTTTGCGACCGACGCGGTCGAAAAAGGGAATGATGATCGTCAGGCCTGGCTGGGCTGCGTGGGTGAAACGGCCAAAGCGTTCGATGGTGTAGACAAAACCTTGGCGCACCACGGTTACACCCATCATCAGGAAGATGATCACCAATAGCGGCAGCGCAAATAGAAAAAATTCCATGCTATCCTCCTGTTTTTCCTCTGGACCGGATTGTGGGAAATTCGCATGGCAGGCACAAGTAAATTCGGACGGAGCGACGCCAGCGATGAACCTTGTAGAACGGCTGAAACGAGTGCGAACGGCGCTGTATGTGCCTGCAATCAATGCACGTGCATTGGAAAAGGTGCGCGCATTGCCGGTCGACATGCTGATCATCGACCTGGAAGATGCCGTTCCTGCGGATCGCAAGGCAGAAGCGCGCTCAGCCGCACTGGCAGAGGTTGCGGCGGGATTTCCGGGAAAACTTGTTGCAATCCGGCTGAACGG
>JAJTFR010000081.1 GCA_021298455.1 Sphingomonadales bacterium
CGGCAGGCCTTTGGGCCGCTTGGCATTATTGGCGGACAGAAAAATATGTCATTGAAGATCAGAAAAGAGCCATTGGATATGTCTGAAGCCCCCCTTAAATCCTATATCGACGGGGAGTGGGCGCTTCCCGCCACGTCGACCGCGACGATTGATGCGATCAATCCCGCAACCGAAGAGGTGTGCGCCACCGTTGCGGTTTGCGGTGTCGACGATGTCGACCGCGCGGTTCGCGCTGCACGCGCGGCGTTTGTTGGCTATGCCGCCTTGTCGCTCGAAGAACGCATCGTCTTGGTCGAGAAACTGATCGCGATTTTCGAACGGCGCTATGGCGAAGTCGTCGCGGCGATCTCAACCGAAATGGGCGCTCCCTACGACCTATCGCATGACGCACAGGCAGAAAGCGGGCCTGGCCATTTGCGCGCGACGATAAGGGCTGTGCGCGAAATGACGTGGGAATATGACGTCGGGGAAGACGGTATTGTCGTCCACGAGCCAATTGGCGTTTGCGTGCTGATTACCCCTTGGAACTGGCCGATCAACCAGATTGTCTGCAAGGTTGGCCCGGCGCTTATCACCGGCTGCACAATGGTGCTCAAGCCCAGCGAGATTGCTCCGCTATCGGCGCAACTCTTTGCCGAGATGATTGATGAGGCGGGTTTCCCGAAGGGCGTGTTCAACATGGTCCATGGCACAGGCCCAGCCATTGGCGATGCATTGACCGGCCATCCTGAAGTGGACATGATTTCGTTCACCGGATCGACCCGGGCAGGTGTCCAGATTGCGAAAAATGCGGCCGACACGATTAAGCGTGTCGCTCAGGAACTAGGCGGGAAATCTGCCAATATCGTCTTTGCCGATAGTGATTTGGAAGCGGCTGTGACGCGCGGTGTTTTGCATTGTTTCAACAATACTGGCCAATCGTGCAACGCACCCACCCGTATGCTGGTCGAGCAATCGGTCTATGATCGGGCCGTTGCGATTGCGGCAGAGGTGGCAAAGCAGACCCAGTTGGGCGATCCGTTGGAAAGGGGCGCCCATCTTGGGCCTGTCGTCAGCAAGGCGCATTATGAAAAGATCCAGGGTCTGATCCAGGCCGGGATTGATGAAGGCGCAATCCTCGTTGCCGGTGGCACAGGCCGGGCCGAAGGATTTGACCGGGGCTATTATGTCAAGCCGACCGTCTTTGCCGGTGTCCACAACAAGATGACGATTGCCCAAGAAGAAGTATTTGGTCCGGTGCTTGTCCTGATCCCGTTCAAGGATGAGGCGGAGGCCATCGCGATCGCCAATGACTCCCCTTATGGCCTCTATGCCTATGTGCAGACCGGCGATTTGGCGCGGGCACGACGGATCGCCCGTCTCATGCGTGCAGGCGGTGTGAGTATCAACGGCACATCGCAGGACTATATGGCGCCCTTTGGTGGCTATAAGCAGTCAGGCAATGGTCGCGAATATGGCGAATATGGCGTGCGCGATTTCCTTGAGATCAAAACGATCAGCGGGTTTCGCACAGCATGAAATTGACCGATATTGAGACGTTCGTAGTTGGCAATCCGCCGCCGCATTTTGGTGGCCGCTATTTCGTCTTTGTGAAGATCAGCACCGATACTGGCGTGTCCGGTATCGGTGAAGCCTATTGCGTGCCCTTTGAGCCGCATCTGGTTGCGAAAATGATAGAGGATGTTTTTGCCCGTTATGCGGTCGGGCAGGATCCGCATGATATCGAAAACCTGTGGCGACGGGTATATTCCAGCGGTTTTACCCAGCATCCAGATCTGACCTTGATGGGTGTGCTGTCCGCACTGGAAATGGCCTGCTGGGACATAATCGGCAAGGAAGCCAACAAGCCCGTATATAAGCTGTTGGGTGGGCAAGTTCATGATCGGTTGCGCGCCTACACCTATATTTACCCGCGCCCGGGTGATCAGACTGACGTCTACCACGATCCTGATCTGGCAGCAGAACGGGCGGCAGAATATCTGGCGCAAGGCTTTACCGCGTTGAAATTTGATCCGGCCGGACCCTATTCGGCCTTTGACGGGCGGCAACTGTCGCTAGAATCGCTCGACCTATGCGAGCGTTTTGCAAAGCAACTGCGGGAAGCGGTTGGTAAAGAGGCTGACCTGCTTTTTGGTACACATGGCCAGATGACTGCCGCAGGCGCCATCCGCCTTGCCAAGCGGCTGGAACCCTATGATCCGCTTTGGCTTGAAGAACCTGTTCCCCCGGACGCGCCGGAGGAAATGGCAAAGGTCGCGCGTGCGACAAGCATTCCTATTGCAACAGGCGAACGCCTGACCACCAAATATGATTTCGCGCGGTTGTTGAAAGCGGGGGCTGCTGCAATCCTGCAAATGAATCTTGGCCGTGTTGGTGGCTTGCTTGAGGCCAGAAATATTGAAAACGCCGATCAGTTTCGAGGACGGCCATGTCATCCCGCCAACCGCGCCAGGCCTTGGCGTGGAACTGAATGAAGAGGTCGCGCGTGCCAATCCATATACTGGTACCATGTTGCATCTCGAAATGACGCAATACCCCGTCCAGTGACCGAGGAGTTCGACTATATCATCGTCGGTGCCGGCACTGCAGGCTGCGTGTTGGCAAATCGGTTGACGGCGGACGGCAAAAACACCGTGCTTTTGCTCGAAGCGGGGGGCAGCGACCTGTCGATCTGGATACAGATGCCGATTGGCTATGGCCGGACCTTTTTCGACAAGCGGATCAACTGGATGTACGATACCGAGCCGGTGGCGTCCCTTGGCAACAGGCGAAGTTACTGGCCACGCGGTAAGGTGATTGGCGGATCTGGTTCAATCAATGCGATGGTCTATGTGCGCGGCCAACCCCGTGATTTTGACGATTGGAAAGCATCGGGCAATGTTGGCTGGGGGTGGGACGATGTCTTGCCCTATTTCAAAAAGTCTGAGGATTTCGACTGGCATAGTGCACAACATGGACGCGGTGGACCGCAACATGTGACTGATATTTCGCCCTTCGTTCATCCGGTGTGTCACAGCTTTATCGAATCTGCGCAGGGCTTGGGGTTTCCGGCGAGCAGCGATTTGAACGGCCAGCATCCCGAAGGCGTGGGTTTTTATCAGATCAATACGCGTGGCGGCTGGCGTGCATCGACAGCGAATGCATTTCTGCATCCGGCACGCAAACGCAAAAATCTCAAACTGCGAACCCATGCGCATGCAACGCGCATTTTGTTTGAAGGACGGCGCGCGACAGGGGTTGCCTACACACGAAAAGGGGCTGCCTTTCAGGCTAAGGCTCGCCGTGAAGTCATCCTATCGGGCGGCGCGATTAACTCACCGCAATTGTTGATGCTGTCCGGAGTTGGTGAAGCAAAACACTTGAAAAGCTGCGGTATTGAACCGGTGCTTGATGCAAGGGCAGTGGGTCAGAATCTCCAGGACCATATTGCGGTCTCTTACTTTTATAAGGTTCGCACCCCGACCCTGAATGACCAGTTGAACCCGTTACTGGGGAAAATCCGGGCAGGCTTGCATTATGTGCTCGACCGTTCGGGACCGCTTTCGCTCAGCGTCAACCAAAGCGGCGGATTTATCCGGAGCGATGCGTCAAAGCCGCACCCTGATCTGCAGCTTTATTTCAGCCCGGTCAGCTATACAAAAACGCCGCTGTCTGAACGCAAGCTACTCAATCCTGATCCGTTTTCGGCCTTTCTGCTTTCACACAATCCATGTCGTCCCAGCAGCCGTGGACATATAACGCTTGCTAGCGCGGATGCTGCAGCGCACCCCGTCATCCATCCCAATTATCTGGCAACGCAGTCAGACATAGATGATGTTCTTGCCGGCAACCGATTGCTTCGCCAACTCGCCCGCACCCGGCCCTTGGCCGATATCATCACGGAAGAAGACACTGTCTACCATCCGACCAGCACCTGCATGATGGGCCCGGATCCGGCGACTTCGGTCGTCGACAGCCGGTTGCGGGTGCATGGCATCGACGGTTTGCGCGTGGTCGATGCCTCCGTTTTCCCGAACATTACGTCGGGGAACACCAATGCGCCGACGGTAATGGTGGCTGAAAAAGGTGCCGACATGATCCTCGAGGACGCGCGAAACAACCTGTGAATTTTATTTACCGGTCACGGCCGGGGCGCTATCCCTGTAACGGGAGAGGAGCGGTCGCTCGATGGCCAACAAGTTTGAAATGAAGAAATTGCCGCCGCTCAAAGCCCTTAGGGGTTTTGAGGCTGCGACCCGGCACCAGAGCATTCGCGATGCGGCAGATGAACTATGCCTCACGCACCCTGCGGTCAGCCACCAGGTGCAGCTGATCGAAGAAGCGTTGGGCGTTGCCATGTTCACGCAAGAAGGGCGGCATATCGTTTCCACCGAAGAGGGACGCGCACTCTATCCTTATGTCCGCAGCGCGTTCGAATCGCTGCTCGAAGGCGTCGAGGCGGTACACCGCCATGCCCTTGATAAACCCCTGCGCGTGCAGACCTATGTCACCGCCTCGATCCGCTGGCTCGCAAAGCGCGTGCCGTATTTCCTGAACGACCATCCTGAAGTGAAACTGACGCTGAGCACATGCGCGGTCGAATGGGAATTTGACGATGTTCATGCCGATGTCGGGCTGGTCTATTGCGAGACGGTTCCCGACCCCGGCAAATATCATTGGATGCCATTGTTCGAATATCCGCTCTTCCCGGTGTGTAGCCCCGCATTGCTCCGGAAAGTTGACGGACCCGTGACGATGGATTCGCTGAACACGATGCCACTGGTTGCGATTTATACAGAGGTTCAGAATTGGGAGGCATGGTTCGGATCGGCCGATGTGCCATTCCAGCCGACTGCACCGATGCTGATGGTCGATACGCTAGCTGTTGCGCTTGAAATGGCGCTGGACGGGCAGGGTATCGCGCTGGTCAACGGGCCCTTTGTCGATCAGGATCTGGCCGACGGCCGGCTGGTTCAGCCGGTGCCGCACAAGCTGATCTGCCCCGGCAATTGGGGGCTGATCTGCCGCAAGGATATGCGCGAGAATTTGCGTATCAAAACGTTTATGGATTGGATTGCCGCGCACGTCGATGCTGCGGCTATTATTCCCTAACGTTTGGGTACGACCTCATAGCCGCGCTCTTCAGGCTCATCGTCAACCATCTGGTCAGGGAAGCCGGTGCCCAGAACCTTGATGCCCAGAGGCTCTTCATAGCGGCGGATGATGTTGGGCGAAAATTCGCGAGAGCCATATTCCGCTTCCGCTTCCTTGAACAGGCGGACGATCAGCGGCGACATTTCGACCGGAACGCCTGCTTCTTGAGCGATTGAGTCGAACAGGCCAATATCCTTGGACACTAGATCCATGGTGAAGTTGATGTCTCGGCTGCCGTTCAGGATCACCTGGCTTTCGGTTTCGTGGACAAAGCTGTTGCCCGATGAAATTTTGATCGCCTCATAAGTGGTATTCATGTCCAGGCCGATTGCTTTGCAGGTGGTCAAGGCTTCGGCTAGTGCAACGAGGTGCACGGTGCACAGATAGTTGGTCATGACCTTCAATTGCGATGCCGTCCCAAGGTCGCCCGTGTGGAGGATGCGGCGGCCCATGGTGGTCAAGACGGGCAGTACGGCCTCAAAAGCTGCGCGGGGCCCACCTGCGAATATCGCGATGTTGCCGGTATCTGCGCGGTGGCACCCACCGGATACCGGGCATTCCATAAACAGCGCGCCGCGCGCTTCAACAAGCGCGCCAAGGCGGATGATTTCAATATAGTCAGTCGTGCTCATCTCAAGCCAGACTTGCCCTGGGCGCATGACCTGCAGGAAGCCGTCTTCGCCTTCCGCCACAGCTCTGCTGGCTGCGGGGGATGGCAGGCAGGTGATGATCAGGTCGACCGCCGCACCCATTTCCGCAGGAGAAGATGCCGACTTGGCTCCGCGCGCAACATATTCAGCGACCAGCGCCGCATCCTAGTCCAGACGAACAATCTCTACGGGCAGGCTTGTCTGCGGTTGCCCGATAAACTGTTCCGGCCAATGGCTGAAAGGCCGCACGGCACCGTCTTTTCGCCATAACGGGACTCGCGCAAGGTCGATTTCGGAATAGAGCCAGCTGCTTTCGCCTTCCTTGCCCAAGGCGTGAACACCATCATCCGGGCTGTCGCCATCAGGGGGCACAAATATACCGGCGGCACCATAATTTTCATCCACTGCGACGGACCAAGGCGCCATACCAACCGTCGGGGCTTGAATGACAAAGCACTGATTTTCCAATGCGCGCGCTTGTGCGCCGATGCGTACTCGCCAATAACCCTGCATTGTGTCGGTACAGGATGGGGCGAGTATGATCTCGGCGCCAGCTTCGGCTTGCGTGCGTGCGATCATTGGAAACTCGACATCGTAACAGATGGAAATGCCAATCGGACCAAGCGTGGTTCGAAACAGGCGCAGTGTTTCGCCGCCGCTGATATCCCATTTTTCCCGTTCGAATCGGGTCATCACGATTTTGTCCTGATAGCCGGATCGGCCGTCGGGAACGAAAAGCGTGGCACGGTTCACAACCCGACCATTGCCGAGCATCGTCGGCATACTGCTCGCCAATATCGTGACCCCAAAACGCATCGCAAGCGCGCGATAATGGGCATTTGCAGCCTCTGCTGCGGAGATAACTGTCTGTAGCGACCCTTTCAGGTCTCCTGCTGTTGACGGTTCGATGGCTGATAGTTCCATCGCCGCATATTCAGGGAACAGCAGCAGATTTGATCCTGCCAATGTAGCATTCTCGACCCAGCGACCGACTTTCGTTTGCCAAGCGGCGAAATCAGCGACAGCTTCTATTGGATATTGAGCTGCCGCAACTTTGATTGTTCCGGTCATAATGAACGCGACCAGAATTGCATTGGGTGGCTGGTTTCATTCAATTGATCGATATCTTTCCAGTCAAAATCACAGGTCAGCCCCTCAACTGGCATATAGCCGCGCGACTTCCAGAACGGCGCTAGGTCGCGCGGATCTGTTGGCCGCATAGCGTGATTGTCGGGCCGTATGACGGCGCAGAAGGTCGCGGCTGTGGCTCCTGCAGCACGGGCAGCAGCCTCTCTTGCGTCGAAAAATGCATGACCAATGCCCATGCCGCGACACGCAGGCAGCAATACCGATTCGCCGAAATAAAAAAGCCTGTCGACATCCATGCCATGCGCGCACGCAGCATCCCGAAACTCGGCCTTTTGTGAAGCCATGGGTGATGCCGTTGCCGCTCCCACAATCTGCTGATCCTGCTCGGCAATCACCAGAACCGATCCGGGCTCATTGGCGAATTCGTGCAGATATTCTGCTTCATATTCGACTGTGCCGTCATACAGATATGGCCAATCCCGAAACACCGCTATGCGCAACGCCGCCAGTTGCGGAATTGCCGCAAGCCGGTCTTCGGGTCTCAGCAAACTGCGGACGACCGGCTTCATGAAACCTGCGAAATCCAGTCTGTGAGATTGTAATAGACCGAAACGCGCCCGATCAGTTCACCATCCAGATCGAAAAATGCCCCCGCTGGAAGCTCGTAGTGCTGCCCATGCGCTGGCGGCAGGCCTTCGTCTGCGGCCTTGTAGACGCCATGCACGATGAATTCCGCGGCTGCGCGCGTGCCGCTATCATTGGCCATGATGACAATGTCACTCAACTGCTCGGAATAGGCGGCATCCATGCGGTTGAGAAATGCTGCGAAAGCATCTTTGCCCGTTTCTCGTTCGCCCTGATTGATATCGTGCACGACTGTGTCTGCGAGGCAGGCCAATATGCCTTCATGGTCACCCGCGTTAAAGGCGGCATAATAACGCTCGATCAGTGCAGTTGCGGCCTCGCGCGATAATGGCATCGAAAAAACTCCCCTTTTTTGATCTGGTCAGGCAACCGCCTGCCAAGCCTGATTGTCGGCTATCGCTTTAATAGCTGTCTGTAATCCTGCCCAGTCGATTTTACGGTATGATTCGTTCTTAAGCGCTGGTGGAGCAGCGCTTTTGGTTCGACTGGGCCGCTAGAGCTTATGCCATTGCAGCTAGCATCCGCGAACGGGCCTCGGCGCACACTTCTTTTCGGTCAGCCAGCGCGGCGGGATCAAAGGGCTCAAGGAAGTGCACATTGACGGTAAAGCTCCCTGGTCGGGTAAATGCGCGCCATGCACTTTCCCAGCCGGTTTCTTCGCCCAGCCATGCGATTTCTGGACCTGCATCACCAAAGTCGAGCCAAACTGGTTGGATGAGCATTGGTTTTGGCGGCGGTGCCAGTGTTGCGAAAAGCGATGGCTTGAATGGCAACAGGCCAAGCCCGTCGGAGGTGGTTCCTTCCGGAAAAAGCGTGACGGACCAGTTTTCTGCGATCGCATCGCGAAGCTCGGCTATCTGATCAGCGACTGTCTGTTTTTCGGTTCGACTAATAAAAATTGTGCGGTTTTGTGCCGCGAGCCAACCAATGATCGGCCACTTGCGAACCCCATCCTGAG
The DNA here is from genome assembly GCA_021298455.1 of Sphingomonadales bacterium. Classification (GTDB taxonomy): domain Bacteria; phylum Pseudomonadota; class Alphaproteobacteria; order Sphingomonadales; family Sphingomonadaceae; genus Sphingorhabdus_B; species Sphingorhabdus_B rara. The sequence continues at coordinate 8,476 of JAJTFR010000081.1, forward strand.
CAACAAAGGCCGTTCCGGTGACCCCGCCCAAGATCGGAATATCGTGCCACGAAATATGGTTTGAAACAAAAAATACGTCCTTGCGCAACGCTTTGCCATGAACCCTTACCTTGGCGCCCAGCGCGCGGGCGGAGATGCGCATAAAGAGCATCGCCCAAGGCGATGGCAGTTTGAGGATACGCCAAAGCAAGTGGAGCGGTAACAGCGGCATCAGTGCCACTGCAATCCACAACGTCCTTAATGCACAAAGTGCATAATCGCGAGGCGCTGCGGCCGGGAAGGGGATCGTAAGGGATGCCATATTTACCCGTTTCTGCGTCTATCGGACTTACCGACTTTACTGATGCCTGTATATTGTGACTATGTGGTGACGTGAGCCAATTGTTTGCGGCGCGTTGGTTTCAACGCGACGAAGGGGCCCTTTTAAAGCTCGTTATGGTCACCGGTCGCCGGCCGACGCGTCTTGATCCGCAATGCATCCCAGCTGGCATCGCCAGTCCAACCCCCGTCGACGGGCAGGCTCACGCCATTTATAAAACCATCGCTCTCTGCAAGAAATGCGATTGCGCGGGCCACCTCTTGCGGACGGGCAAAACGCGCTTGGGGAACGCGATTGATAATGTCGTCGTCGCTATAAGCTCCGGAACCCATATCGCGGGCATCCATTTCGGTTTTTATCCAGCCAGGGCAAACCGCATTTACCCGCACGCCACGACCACCCCATTCTGCAGCCAAGGTCCGGGTCAGTCCGATCAGGCCATGTTTCGAAGCATTATAGGCGGTGCGATGGATCACGCCATGCAGGCCTGCGATGGATGCGACATTGACGATGCTGCCGCTGCCACGATCGAGCATCTGCTTCCCGAAGGCCTGACATAGCAAGAAGGGGGCGGTCAGATTGATCGAGATCACCTGTTGCCACTGGTAAATACTCGTTTCTTCAGCCGGGCAGATCAGGCTAATGCCGGCATTGTTTACCAAAGTATCCACGCCGCCATTGTCCCGCTGAACTTTCGAGGCGAGTTCCGATACAAAGCCGGAATCGGATATGTCGCCAGAAATTGCAGATAATTGTCTGCCTCCAGAGCGCAGATTCGCCAACTGATCGTCAAGCGGCTGCACATCTGTCATCACCACATGATATCCAGAATCCGCCAAAAGTTCGCTCGTCGCAAGCCCGACTCCTTGCGCTGCACCGGTTACTACCGCGACCTTCATTTATCTGTCCCCCAAGAATTTTCTGAGCTGTGCTGCCAAAGATGGATTGGCGCAACCCGAAAATTTTTTGAACCAATGGCGCGATAATCCCCATTTGTAACCAGCCTGTTTTGCAGACTAATGATGGTCAAGTTTTTGCCATGAGGAGCAGGGGTAAATGCAAACATCGGCGCGAGTTGTGATCATTGGCGGCGGGATTATGGGGGCATCGCTGCTCTATCATCTCGCTGAACTCGGTTGGACCGATTGCCTTCTGATCGAAAAGGATGAACTGACGTCCGGGTCGACATGGCACGCTGCGGGCCAATGTCCCAACATAACCGGCAGCTTCAATCTGGCGAAGATGCATGCTTACTCCAATTGGCTGTATCCGCAGTTAGAGGGGCTGACCGGGCAATATGTCAGCTGGCACAAATCGGGCGGCATCCGCCTGGCGACCAACGAGCGCGAGCTTGCATGGATGCGCTACATTCAAGGTTTTTCCAAGATCATCGGGTTCGAGATGGAGATTATCCCGACCGAGGAAATCTTGAAATATAACCCATTCATGACTTTGGATGGCGTCATTGCCGGTGCGCGGACGACCGAAGATGGCCATGCTGATCCGTCGGGTATCTGCAATGCCTTGGCGATCGGGGCCAAGAATATGGGTGCCAAGATTGTCCGCAAGAATCGCGTGACGGGCCTGACCCAGTTGCCCAGTGGAGAGTGGGACGTGGAAACCGAGCAAGGAACGGTCCGCGCCGAAATCGTTGTGAATGCGGCGGGTTGTTATGCGCGGCAGATCGCGCAAATGGCCGGCATCGACATTCCGGTCACCAACATGGAACATCATTATGTCGTGACCGATCCCATTCCTGCTTTTCAGCAGCGCGACGAGGAAATTCCCGTCATGCGCTGCCCGCACGTCTCGGGTTATTTCCGGCAAGAACAGAAGAGCGGGCTGATCGGCGTTTATGAAAATGTCGGCCTTGCCGAAGCCTGGACCGCGCGCGGCGGACATCCCGAATGGGATTCGACCAGCGAGCTGTTTCCCGAGGATCTGGAACGGATTGCTCCATGGCTTGAGCGCGCGATCGAGCGCATGCCGATCTTTGGCGAAGTCGGCCTTCGCCGTTTCGTCAATGGCGCGATTCCGCATACTCCCGATGGTGGCCCGCTGCTGGGCCCGGCTGTGGGCCTTCGCAATTTCTGGCATTGTTGCGGTACCAGCTTTGGCATCGCCCAAGGGGGTGGAGCAGGCAAATATCTGGCGCAATGGATCGTCGAGGGCGATTCCGAGATCAACATGGCCGAATTCGATCCCCGCCGATACGGCCCCTATGCGGATGAAAATTACAGTCGCGACAAGGTCTTCCTTGATTACCGGATGACCTTCACCACAAGGCTCCCGGGCGAGGAAGAGCCCGATGGCAGGCCGCAAAAGACCAGCGCGGTCTATGAACGGTTGAAGGTGGCGGGCGCGGTTTATGGCGAGACTTATGGCTGGGAGCGTCCCAAATATTTCGCACTCGATGGCGCGGAAGAAGAAGGCGGTTATCAGCGCACGAACAGCTTTGCCGCCGTCGCCGCCGAAGTTGCGGCAGTGGCGGAGCGTGTCGGCGTTCTGGATCTGTCCGGCTTTGCCAAATATGATGTGACCGGGCCCGATGCCGAAGCATTTCTGAACCGTATCTGCGCAAACCGCATGCCAAAAAAGCAGGGGGGAATTGCGCTGGCGCACTTATTGTCCCGACAGGGCCGCATCCATGGCGAAATGACGGTGACGCGCCTCGCAGACGATCATTTTTATTGCCTGTCCGCCGCTGCGGCCGAGCAGCGCGACTGGGATTGGCTGGTGCAGAGCAAGCTGTCCGGTGAAGATGTCACCCTGCGCAACCTGACTATGGATCTCGGCGTGCTGGTGATGAATGGCCCACGCTCCCGCGATGTGCTGGCGAAACTGACCGATGCGGATTTGAGCAATGAGGGCTTCCGCTGGCTGAGTGGCCAGGAAATTACGTTGGCAGGGATAAAGACCCGCGCGCTGCGTGTGTCCTATGCAGGTGAACTGGGCTGGGAATTACACCCTGCGATGGATGATCTCTCAGCGCTCTATGATGCGGTGTGGGAAGCCGGTCAGGAGTTTGGCATCGTAAATTACGGCCTTTATGCCGCCAATGCGATGCGCATGGAAAAGGCCTATAAGGCCTGGGGCTCTGAACTCACCAACGAACTGACCATGATCGAGGCAGATTTGCCGCGCTTCATCCAGTTCAAGAAGGATGATTTCATCGGCAAACAAGCGACGTTGGACGCGCCTGACAGGTTCCGGATCGTTTATGGAGAGGTCGACGCCGCCAATGTCGATGTGCGCGGCGCAGAACCGTGCATGATTGGTGATAACTGCATCGGCCTGACCACCTCTGGGGGCTATGGCCACCGAGTAGGCAAAAGCCTGTTTTTCGCTTGCGTGCCGATTGAGAATGCCGCCCCGGGCTCGACCTTTGAGATCATGCTGCAAGGGGAACGGCGCAAGGGCATGGTGCTCGAACATCCAGCCTATGATATTGATAACTTAAAGATGAAGGCCTGATTCAGTGGCTCAACTTCCCAAAAAAGCAAAAGTTGTCATCATCGGCGGTGGTGTCATCGGTTGTTCGATCGCCTACCATCTGACGAAGATTGGCTGGGATGATGTTGTCCTGCTTGAACGCAAGCAGCTGACCAGCGGCACAACCTGGCATGCCGCCGGTTTGGTCGGGCAATTGCGGCCGTCGATCAACATGACCAAGCTCGCCAAATATACCGGCGAATTGTATCGCGGTCTGGAAGCTGAGACCGGACAGGCCACCGGATATCGCCAATGCGGATCCATATCCATGGCGACCAATCAGGAACGTTTTGAGGAACTGAAGCGCAGCGCTTCAATGGCCAAGGTCTTCGACTTGCCGGTCCATGTGGTGACACCTGAAGAGATCAAGGCACTGGCAAATATCGTCAATGTTGATGATGTTGTTGGCGGCATTCATATCCCCAGCGACGGCTATGCCAATGCGGTCGATATCACCCAGGCGCTGGCAAAAGGCGCGCGAACCGGCGGCGCCCAGATATTTGAAAACACCAAAGTCACCAAAATCCGCCATAATGGGGATCGCGTTACGGGTGTAGAAACAGCAGAAGGCTCCATCGAAGCCGATTTTGTCGTGATCTGCGGGGGTATGTGGACACGGGATCTCGCCGCCAGCATTGGCGTCGCTGCGCCTTTGCATGCTTGCGAACATTATTATGTGCTGTTCGAAGGCGTTGAAGGTATCGACAACACACTGCCTGTGCTCCGCGACTATGATTATTGCGGCTATTACAAATATGACGCGGGCAAGCTGCTCGTTGGTGCATTCGAACCCAATGCCCGGCCGTGGGGTATGGATGGTATTTCCGAAGATTTCTGCTTTGATGAAATCGCCGGAAGCTTTGAACATTTTGAACCGCTATTGATGGACGCAATGCGCCGCGTGCCCGCGCTCGAAAATGCGGGCATACAGAAATTCTTCTGCGGTCCGGAAAGCTTCACACCGGATGTGCGCTATCATCTGGGCGAAAGTGCAGAGTTGAAGGGTTGTTTTGTCGCCGCTGGCCTCAACTCCATCGGCCTGCAATCGGCGGGTGGCGTAGGCAAGGTGATGGCTGAATGGATTCGCGATGGCATACCGCCCGCTGATCTTTGGACCGTTGATATCCGTCGCAACATGCCGTTCCAGATTAACCGGAAATATCCGCGCGAACGTGTGACCGAAAGCCTCGGCCTGCAACCGGTGCTTGCTTTGGTGAAGCCTTTGGTTGGGAACGGGCGAACTGGTACGGCGAACCGGGCAGTACGCCCAGTTATGAATATAGCTATGGCCGGCAAAACTGGTTTGAGGCCAATGCCGCTGAGTGCAAGGCGGTGCGCGAGGCAGTCGGCCTGTTCGATCAGTCAAGCTTTGCCAAATTCCGGCTTGAGGGGCGCGATGCCTGTGCAGTGCTGAATCGTGTTTGTGCCAATGATGTCGATGTTGCGCCCGGCAAACTGGTCTATACGCAGTGGCTCAACGACAAAGGTGGAATTGAGGCTGATCTAACCGTCACACGTCTCTCCGAAACTGCCTATCTTATCGTGACGGGCGCAGAAACCGAGGTGAAGGATTTCAACTGGCTCAAGCGCCATATGCCGGACGACGCACATGCGGTGCTGACCAATGTTTCGTCGGCTATGGGCGTTATCTCTATCATGGGGCCGAACGCGCGTGCGTTGCTGCAATCGATTTGCCCCAATGATCTGTCGCATGAGGCCTTTCCTTTTGCGACCAGTCAAGAAATCGAACTTGGCTATGCCATTGTCCGCGCATCGCGCATCACCTATGTCGGCGAATTGGGCTGGGAGCTTTACATTCCCACCGAATTCATGACCGGGGTCTATGATGAAATTGTCGCCGCCGGCGCCGCTTTCGGCCTCCGGCATTGCGGCTACCACGCGCTCAACGCGTTGCGCATGGAAAAGGCCTATCGCCATTGGGGCCATGATATCACCGATGAGGATACGCCGTTGGAGGCGGGCCTTGGCTTTGCGGTGAGGATGGACAAACCAGGTGGATTTATCGGGCGCGAGGCTTTGCTCAGGCAAAAGGAAGAAGGCCTGAAACAGCGCCTCGTCCAGTTCCTGCTGAAGGACCCCGCCCCCATGCTCTATCATAATGAACCGATCTGGCAGGGCGACCGTATCGCCGGTTACATTCGTTCCGGCATGTATACACATGGCCTCGGAGGCGCATGCGGGCTGGGCTATGTGACTGCTGCCGATGGCGGTGTGGTCGGCGCAATCGGTGCCGATGATTATGAGATCGAGATCGCCGGTGTGCGCTATCCCGTCACAGCCTCGCTCAAGCCGCTATATGACCCCTCAAACGCCCGGATCAAAATCTGATGTCACATACTGAACTTATGAGCCGCCTCGCCAACAATACGCGCGTTGGTTATAGTTTCGATCAGGAATTCTATTGCAGTGACGCCGTGTTCAATGCCGACATGGATCAGATTATCAGCCGCAAATGGCTGCTGGCAGGTCATGTCTCGCGCATTCCGAACAAGGGTGATTATTTCCTCTTTCGCGTTGGCAGCGAACAGATCATCGTCATCCGCGAAAATGCAGACAGCATCCGAGCTTTTTTCAACGTATGCCGACATCGCGGTTCAACCATTTGTCAGGCCGAAAGTGGCAATGCGCCCAAGCTTGTTTGCCCGTACCATGCCTGGACATTCGGGTTGGACGGCAAATTGCTCGCCGCTCGCTTGATGCCTGAAGATTTTGACAAGGCAGAGAACAGCCTGTTTTCCTGCCATGTCCGTGTCTTTCACGGCCTCATTTTCATCAATATGAGCGAGGATGAACCGGATGATTTCGACGCAACCTTTGGCAATATGGGGCCGATCCTCGACTATCACGGAATCGCTGATGCCCGCATAGCCCATGCCGGAAGCTATCCGACCACGGCCAACTGGAAGCTGGTCATCGAAAATTTCTTTGAATGCTATCATTGTGTGCCATCGCATCCTGAATTTTGTTCGATGCACGCAGCCGAATCTATTGTGGCTGTAGGGGCCGGTCCAAGTTCTGGCCCTGCAGATGCCATCGCCGCGTATGCGCCCAAGGTTCAAGCCTGGGAAGAAAAGGCAGCCGCTCTCGGCCGCCCTATTGGAAATATCGACGATGCACCGGATAGCAGCCATCTGCGCTTGATGATGCAACGGATGAACAAGGATGGCTGGGCAGCCGAAACCCAGGATGGCACTGCCCCCTCGCCATTGATGGGCAAGCGGAGGGCCCCAGACGGCGGGCGTATGCATCTAAGTTTCAGCCCTTTCAGCCAAATTGTCGCCGACGATCATTTCGTGATTTTGTTCCAGTTCACGCCAGACAAGGTGATCACCGAGAACAATCAGGCCGGCATCATGTCCAGCCGCTATCGTCCGGGCCGCTATTCGGATCAGGAGGGCAGTGTGATCAAATTCCAGAAATGGTATTTGAACCAGTTCGGCTTGGATCGTGCCGAATGACCATCCCGGCCACCATGCGTGCAGTGTTGCTCACCGGCCATGGTGGATTTGAAAAGCTCGAACTGCGCGATGATGTGCCAGTTCCATTGCCGGGGCCGCATGATGTTTTGATCCGTGTCGGCGCTGCAGGTGTCAACAATACGGATATCAACACGCGTATCGGTTGGTATTCGAAAGCCGTAGCGGAAGCCACCGATGCAGGAGCTGCGACTGGCATTGCATCTGCCGAGGATGACGGCTGGTCGGGCGAGGCGTTCCAGTTTCCGCGCATCCAAGGCGCGGATGCCTGCGGTCGGATCGTCGCGGTTGGCTCTGATATCGATCCAGCACGCATCGGCGAACGCGTTTTGATTATGCCCAATCTCCCGGGAACCGGGCGGTATGATATTCGCTATTTCGGTTCCGAAGTGGACGGGGCCTTCGCAGATTACACCTGTGTGCCTGCCGGCAATGCTTTTGCAGTTTCCGCTCCGTTCTCTGACGCTGAACTGGCTAGCTTTCCCTGTGCTTATGCGACTGCGGAAAACATCCTTTCGCGTATCAATCTTGCCGCAGGGCAGCAGGTGTTGATCACAGGCGCATCGGGCGGGGTTGGTTCTGCGGCTGTGCAACTTGCCAAACGCCGTGGCGCAATAGTGAGCGCGATAGCCGGGGTGGAGAAAGCGTCGGCGTTACGTGATCTTGGAGCTGATCATGTTATCTTCCGCGACGCGGATATTGAGGCCTTGTTCGGCCAGGACCATTTCGATGCCGTCGTCGATGTAGTCGGCGGAGCCCAGTTCGGGGCGATCCTCAACGTCCTCAAACGCGGAGGCCGATATGGAGTTGCCGGTGCCATCGCTGGGCCGGTGGTCGACCTCGATCTGCGAACCCTTTATCTGAAGGACCTGACACTAATCGGCTGCACCGTCCTTGAACCGGAAGTGTTCAGCAATCTGATCAGATATATCGAGGGCGGAGAAGTTAAACCATTGGTCGCGAAGACATTCCCGCTCTTCGAAATTGTGGCTGCCCAAGAAGCATTTCTGACCAAATGCCATGTCGGTAAGATCGTACTGACGCTTTAGTCCACCATCTCGAGCACATCCCCGATACGCCCAATCATCTCGTCTATATGCGCCTTCTCAAGGATGAGCGGCGGCGAAAGCGCTATGATGTCTCCGGTTACGCGGATCAGCAGGCCGGTGTCAAAGCAGCGGTGAAAGACTTCCATCGCGCGCTTGCCGACGGCGCCAGCCCGAGCCTCAATTTCTATGCCGGCAACGATACCGACATTGCGAATGTCGATCACATGACGCTTGTCCTTCAGGCTGTGGACTGCGTCTTCCCAATAGCCGCTTAAATCGGCGGCGCGTTCAAATAAGCCTTCCGACTTGTAGATATCGAGCGTTGCGATGCCGGCGGCGGCGGCGAGGGGGTGGCCGGAATAGGTGTAGCCATGGAAAAGCTCGATTCCGTCTGGACCGCCCTCGACAATGGCGTCGTGTACATGGCGGCTGACCGCGACAGCGCCCATGGGCACGGCCGCGTTTGTAAGGCCTTTGGCCATGGTGATCAGGTCTGGCGTTACGCCAAAGACCTCTGAAGCGGTGGCCCCGCCCACGCGACCGAACGCGGTGATAACTTCATCAAAAATGAGCAATATGCCATGCTTCGTCGTAATGTCGCGCAGCTTCTGAAGATAACCAACCGGGGGCGGAAGGACGCCTGTGGAACCTGCCATTGGCTCGACGATGACGGCGGCGATGGTTTCGGCACCATGCAACGTTACAATGGATTCGAGCGTATCGGCAAGATGCCCACCCCATGAGGGTAGGCCCCGCGAAAAGGCGTTGTGCTCCAGATTGAGCGTATGCGGAAGATGATCGACGCCGGTCAGAAGTGTACCGAACTGCCGGCGGTTATTGACGATTCCGCCAACGGAAATTCCACCAAAACCAACGCCATTATAGCCGCGTTCGCGGCCGATCAGTCGCGTGCGGGTGCCTTGGCCGATGGATCGTTGATAGGCGAGTGCGATCTTCAGCGCAGTATCGACCGATTCCGATCCGCTATTTGTGAAGAATATCCGGTCAAGATTTTCGGGCATCAGGGTTGCAACGCGCGAGGCCAGTTCGAAAGCGAGCGGGTGACCGAGCTGGAATGGCGGTGCATAATCGAGTTCCGCCGCCGTTTTCTGGATGGCCTCGATTATGGGTGTCCGGCAATGGCCGGCATTGACTGCCCACAGACCGGCTGTGCCATCAAGGATCTGCCGCCCGTCATCGCTGGTATAATGCATATCCTTGGCGGATTTTAGCTGACGCGGATGCGCCTTGAACGCCCGGTTTGCAGTGAAGGGCATCCAGAATGCGGCAAGTGGATCGTTTTCGAGTGTCATCATGGTGCTCCGGGGCTAAGGCTTGCCGCTTATGCAACGACGATAGAAATCGCGTGATTGAATTCTTTATTTCAATCGGAAAAATTGTTTGCGTTCAAGTGACTGCCTTTGGGCGATCACATGACGTTTCTGCATGCTGCTGTTTGGCTCGCGCGTAAAAACTCGTTGAACTCTTCGTTAATTCAAAAATATATGATATATATCAATGTTATAATGTCAAACACATCTTGCCGAAATTGGATGGCGAGAGACGTTCCGATGGGGGCGTGCCCAGGGCGCATTGTCCAGAAAACTGTCGCAAACTGGAACGGTTTGGATGCTGACCGTTATTAACCACCATTGTGTCTCGCCAATATGGCTAACAAATCGTTAACGTCTTTTCCAAGAACATTGGAAAGGTCGCACCGATGAAGCGCAAACTGGTTTATACAAGCGAAGCCGCAGGGCATCCGTTTCGTCAACGGCTCGCTCCGCATGTGCTGGCGGTGCCGGCAGAGTGGAGGCCCAAACCGCTGAAATGGTGGCAGGGTGAGGACGCGCATCTTTTTGTCGTAAGCTTCGGCGCCTTTTTTACGGTCTTCTATACCTTCATCGCCTGAAGGTTCAGTCGCAGGCCTTGTGCAGTTTCCAGCTTATCCAAGCGGAAAAGACGCAGGCCGCGGCGATAAGGAACAGCGTATCCGCAATACTCACGCCCAGTCGCGCCAATTCGCCGTACATCACTGCGCCAATCACCATCGCCCCTGAATTGACGATGTTGTTCGCGGCAATCGTTCGCGCAGTGGCCGATTTTTCCACCGTAGTCGTCAAAAACGCGTAGAGCGGCACAACGAACATACCGCCGGCTACGGCTATGCCGAACAG
>JAJTFR010000082.1 GCA_021298455.1 Sphingomonadales bacterium
CGGCGGACGCGGCGGCGGCGGCGGCGGCGGCGGGGGTGGCGGCGGCGGCGGCGGCGGAGCTACAACCGGCGGCGGCGGCGGCGGAGCGGGCTCCGGCTCAGGTGCGCCACCAAAGTTGTAGACCAAGCTACCCATCAGCGAGTGCGAACGGAACTTCGTGCTGACATCGCGGCCAAGGCGATCGACAAGATCAACGCCAGCAGCATTGAAGAAGCGATACTTCAGACCCACGTCCCAGCTGTCGCTGAGCGGAGCACGAACGCCGGCAAGAGCCTGCCATGCAAAACCCGTATCCGAATCATCGAGCCATGCCGGAGCAGCAAAAACTTGATTGACGTCAACGCGGGCAACGCCTGCGCCACCGCCAACAAAGCCCTGCAGGCCATCATCGTCGCCGAAATCGAGCACGCCGTTGACCATGAAGCTCAGTGCATTGGCATCACCGCCGGTGTCATAGACACCGCCACGAGCGAGTGCAGCGCCGGCACCGCTCGGAATTGCCGAGAGCGCGCTGGCGAAGCTCTTGAGATCGGTTTCGCGATAGCCAACTTCAGCTTCAAGGCGGAAACCGCCAAAGTCATAGCCGACAACGCCACCAAAGTCATAACCGGTATCGGCGTTTCCGGTTGCATCGATCGGCGCAGCGCCGATGTTATAATCGAGGTCTTCAACAAGCATCGCACCGCCGTCGACTCCGACATACCATTGGCCATCACGGGCCATTGACGGTGTTGCCAGAGCGGTGGAAGCGAGTGCCAAGCCTATGGCTAACTTACGCATCAACTTTCCCCTTCTTCTTTCTTAGGAATGAAAATCGGTGATTAGTTCCTACCGATTCTATTGGCAGCATGCAAGCTAACTTTGGGGCTAAACTGTTGCTAAAATGTCGCCTTTCAAAAGATTCAGTCTGCTGCAACTGCTTGATTTTACCTCGTCCGGATAGGCGTAGCGCCATGGCTTCATGTCGTGCGCAATATCCCTGCATCGCTCAGCCTCGAGATCAATTCGCTCATGGCAGCCCGACATTCCGCGTCTACAACGGCGCCACCGGAAGGCGATGCTACAGTAGCGAAAGACACCCAACCTTGATCGGTATAATTGATCATGTACCCCCCTGGCCGATGCCAGACGCGCATTCCAAGTATAGGGGCAGTAAATCGCCAGGAACCACCCGTCCAATAGGCCAGATGGTCTTCTTTCCCGGCAAAACTATCCGAAGACGAATTGCCGACAAGCCAGCATTTGCCGGCATCGTTTATGGACAATGCAGGCGGAGCTGTCGCCACCCCCTCGACCAGCGGATGCAAGAGCGCATCCACAAGAACAAGTGCCTCATTATGCGTGATTTCCTTATGGGCCTGCGCAACTACAAGTTGCGGCAGCGCAAATCGATGCGTTTCCAATTCCATGATACTCCCGATCGAAAAAATGGCTCAGCGTCACAGGATTAATGTAAAGACATACGGCAGCTATCGGCCGAAATCTCCAAGCTGACGAAGGGCAATGTCCAGTTGGTCGCCAGGCCCGACCGGCCAGGCCGATAATGTGGCGGCGTCGATTTCCAGAGCTTCTTCTGTTGTTGTTGCGTTCAATAAAGTCTCGCTATCGCTAGATACCATGACCTCGAAGACAAGGCCGGATTCCGCCACTGGCATATCAACCCAGTCGAGCCAGCCTGGATCATGCCGTGCGCGCCAAACCCAATTGATCACGAGTGATCCATCGGACCGACTTTGGGCGCGACCATGCACCGGCGCGCAAGGCAAAACCGCCATGCCATCAACCTGCCGGGATGCTGTTACCGCCATATCATCGCCCATAGCTGTAGCCGCGATTTCAATAACATTTCCGATTGTAAGCGCCCGAAGTTCGGGAAAAGCGAGACTGTCGCGGTCGACGAAAACCGCCGCGCTTCCCGCCGGATGTGCCGTCGCAACGCCTATTTTCGCGCAATCGCGCAGCAGCATCCGCACTGCGTAGACGTCACCGCCCTGCGGTTCGATCGAGCCAACACGCATCAACTCGTCACCAATCATCACATAGGGCGCATCGGGATGCAGCGGAGTTCCGGCGTTGAATTCTGGCGGCGCAGCATTGGTATCGACCCTTATGCGCATCGTGCTCGCACGGTCGATCAACTGCGCGGGATGCGCGCCTATGGGCAGGAGTAGCTCTCCGATCGCTGCGGGCCGGACTACCGACCCCGCGTCGAGATAGGAATCGTCGATACGTTGCGAAATCGCTGCCCGTCGCCATCCAGCCTCAGTTCCGCCCGCCGCAACGGCGAGGATAGGGGCCGTTGCCGCTGTTGAACCCACCGACGGCAGTTCGATCAGCTTCAAAACCGTCTGCCCTGGCAAGAGGTCTGGCGGTGGCTGGTGCCTTCCGGGATCGATCGGTTGGGCCTGTGTGAAACGGGGGAAGGCCCAACGGGAGCAGTCCATGATTGCATAGCCTGCATGATGTTCAATGGCGCTGATACGAATGCTGGTCGATCCGACAGCTTGGCCGATCGATAGGGTCTTCGGCCCGATGGCCGGGGCAATATGCCGGCGATCCCGGCCCGCCTGACGCCGGGCTTGCAGGTTTCGGACAATCTGCCAGGCATCACTTGCCCGCAAAACGGCAGGTAAATCCAATTGATCTTCGGCAATGCCCTTTGGTGACCAACCGCCGCTTTGCACCCCGGCCTGATAGTCGCGATCCTGGTCGTAATAGCGCAAGGACAATGCAGATGGATGACCCCGCGGGCCTGCGCGACTGTCAGTGAAATTCCGTTCGGATTCCTCACCTTGAACCAACACCTCCCGGGTATCACCGTCAAAAATCATCTCGGGGTCAGGCGTAAACAGTTCGAGATTTTCGCCGTCGGGTCTTACCTGCGCTGCACTGGTTTCGATCAAGGTGGAAAGCGCCGTCCGGATATTGCTGCCCTGAAGGGCATATCCCGTGACCGCGTCTTCCGCCGTCCCCGACAGTACCCCTTCACTGGCCGTTGCGCAGATATCGGCCAGCAGTACCGATCCATCACGTTCGAATAACTCAAACGTCATTGACGGAATTCGATTGCCGAAATCGGCCAGTTGCAGATTTTCAAAAACCGCATAGCAGATATCACGATAAGCAGGGCTTTGCCCGCCGCCTTCAGCCGAAGCGATTAATGGATCTGGGACTTGATCCGCATACCCTGAATGGAAACGGAATCCCGTTTCAACCTTGAAATCACCCGCATCGCCGCGCAGCAGATTACCTTCCGCCCAAATGCGCCCCAAGCGGGCAACGGGGCGGCTGGAAAGTGCGATCGCAAGACTGACCGAATAGCTGTAATTCACGCTCGACGGCCTGCTCTTGCCGCCAGAAGTTGTGGTCCGCTTTTCGATTAGGTCCGTCGACCATATAACCGTTCCGGCAACACGCATTGCGCCGAAAATGGCTGGTAATTGCGTGCCATAGCTTGAGGTTTGGACAGCAAGTTCCTTGATACGCGGCCCTTCACTTCGCCTCGTTGCGCCAAAAAGTGCGGAATCTGCTCGCTGTCCGATCAGGCTGCCCACGAGACCGCCGACAGGCCCGGCAATCGCGCTGCCAATTGCGGTAAAAACCAAGGTTGCCATATCAAATCCTGCTTAGTCGCCAAAGAGATCGCAGCTGCCAAGGCAAAGGTCCGGGACGCAAGACGACGCGGCGGAGCGCAGCGTCAGAGTGAACCCAGCCGCCGAGCGCGGCGATCATGAAGTGAAGTTGCGACGGCGACGGCGACACTAAAGCGAGGTCGCCGGGTAGACGCTCGTCCGGGCAATCCAACTCGACAAGAGCCGTCCCTGCCAGGCTCTGACGAACGGTTTCAAGTTGCTCTCCCCTCAGGTGATAGGGCCGCATGACCATGCGGTCAGGCAGCAACGGCCCCAACGCGATCAATGCAAGGCCGACGCAATCAAGCCCAACCTTGCTCGTCTGACCGAAAAGGCGAAAAGGTGTACCAAGCTCAGCTAGGGCGCGGTTCGCAATCGCGCGCCGCGCGTCATCGATTTCCATCAAACACCAGGAAAGCGCGTAAGCAAGTCATTGCCCGGCAAATACGGTTCCCCACGAAAATTGACGGCATTGCCAAAACGTTCCGCGCAGGTGGAAAGACGTTTGTCGCAACCCTCATAAAGTTCGATCACAGCACCCGGTTCCGCAATTTCAGGGGGTGGTCTGTCAAGAATCAACGCAGTCGCCGTCGTGCCCAGAATGGAATGACGAAACCCGCAATTGGCGCCGCTTTGCCATCGCATTTCACCTTGGTCGAACTTTTCGAGATCGGCAGAAGCAAGCCCATTGATCACGACTTCCACATCTTCAATTGCCGATAGCAAAGCGCGATGGCGGAAGCGCTGGCCATTAAGGTCGCATTTCGCGTCGCAAAAATGCGCCCGGCATGTCGGGGAGGTAAATGGTGCAACAGGCGTGAGAAGCCGCGACGCTGGCCCGTCGACCTCGACTGAAAATCCGCTTGCATCAAACTCCACCGATCCCAGCCAGCCGGTTGCAAGCGGCCTGCGCCCCGCATTCACATGCGCCCAGTCGAACAGGAAGATTTCCAGCATGGCGCCATCCCATTTGCCGGCCCTCAGATCGTCGGCACGAATGGCATCCGAACTTAGCGCCCCTTTGAGATCAAGCCCACCATCTTCGAGCCCCGATCTTTCAGTAATGGAAGTTGGAACAAGCCCGGGGCTTGCGCGATATCGCAGCCCGTCCAGCATCACATCTTGGTCATGGGAGGTGAAACCGATCGTGACACCGTCGCTTCGCTCGAGCCGCCAGCCAAATGCCGAACTGGTAACCGGTCCCTCCAGCCATTGGTCCGCCATCAGCCTTCCTTAACCTCAACCAGCATCACCGATGGCATGGCTCCAGCACCGAAGGTTGCGCGGTTCACCTCAATGCGATCATCGACGAAGCGTACTGGAACATCGAAGCGGAAACCTGCAGTAATCACAGCGCCGGTTGCAGGCGGATCAGCAAAGATAATCTCACCCTTGTCGCCGAGCGCCCAGTTGGTCGAGGGTGAGCCATTAATTGCCACACTGATCGAACTGGGCCTTGGCCGCGTGATATGCCGCACCTGCTGATCTGGGCCGACACCATAAGATTTTACCAGTGGAAAGCGGGTGCGGATGCCATCTCCGATCGCCAATGGCTGGTCGAGCGGCGTTGGCTGACCGAGCATCCCGTTCGAGCTGTCGTCAAACGGATCAGAAAAACGAAATGCAATCGCGCTGCCGCGGCGCGCGCGGAAGAATTGGATCAATTCTGCAAGTTCGTCCTCGGATCGCACGCCCGGGGCAACATCGTATGACATGCGCGCATCCGACCAGTCGCTGTTGCGGCGCTCATGCCCTGATTTGGTTGTCACGATCTGAGTCGAAAATTCTGCGATAGCCTCTGCCTCACGACCGATTTCGACCGGAAACAAAATGTCCTCAAATGCCTGCATATCGTCCTCGCTTTCTTGGCCGATCCGGAAATGCGTGAAGCCGTCGCGTGCGATTTGCGGTAGCGCCCAGATATAGGTCTGCGCCGCACCGCGTCTGGCTGCGCCGGCGGCGGCGAATTCAATGTCGCGCCATTGCGCCCGATCCTGCGGCCTCAACACAAAGCCGGAAAAATAATGCTGCTCCTCTATCGGATAGCCCAGCCGCGCGGTCGCAAGCGCGACACCCCGTTCGGTCGCGCCATGATTTCCGGCGATGACCCAATCATAATCTTCAAGCTGCAACACGTCGAAAGCAGGCGCGGCCCAGCCGATCGGCACATTGGCGCGTTGCGCATCTGGCGCGAGGGGATCGAGCACTGTCGGCAAATAGACCAGTACATAGCTGGTGAAGGGCACAGATCCCGCTTCGTCCCTCACCGCCGCGACCAGCCCTGCTGTTGACGTGGCAAGCATTTCCCCCGCCTTATCCAGCATGGCCTGCTGTGCGGCCGACTTTGTCCCGCGAATATCGCTGATCGGGACGGAAAGCGGCCCGAAGGCGGCGGTTGCGGCGGCATCATAAAGGCAGATCCGATAATCGGTCGTGATCCACCACCATGGTTCGCCGACCTGGAACTTTACCGGCAAGCCTGCCAGTTTCTGAATATAACCAAAGGCGCGACCTATCGCCTGCAAATATTCCATCGCGCCAGCATGAGCGGGCGAAAGCAAGGTCGAAGGCGGCGACCAGCCCGTCAGCGCCGGAGCGCCATTTGCAGCGCGCTGCTTCCAATCGTTCCAGCAATGGGCATCGAACAATTCGTAGCTGAGCGAGAATATCAGATCATAGCCATAGGCTTTTGCGCGGTTCGCAAAATCAATATGCCAGTTGCGGCAAGGAGTGTTTAGCGCCCCGCCGGCCAGGCTCACATAATGCCCCTCGCCCAGCGGTTCGAGCCGGAAATAATGGCTCATTCCGACATAGTGGTTGATCGTGTCCCGATATCCGAGCGCCTCTATCTGCCGCAGTAGGCGTTCCGGCGTCTGGTTGTAAGCATCGTCATATCCCGTCGCCATTTTCAGATCATGCTCGGGCAAAACGACATCGCCGGTATCGAGCATCACACCTGCACCGTCACAGCGGATCTGGTCCAGCTCAACCCAGCCTTCGGCACCGGCCGGAAAAACCGATCCCTCCGAAGAATAGCTGGGCGGCACCATCGAAATGAACATGCGATCAATATCGCCGGCAAACACCGGCTGCGCTTCATCCGGCAACAGGAAGCCGCCCTCAAGCGCGCTAAAATTCAGGTTGATTTCTGCATTCTCGGGCGTGCCCTGTGCATAATTCCACAAGCGGACGTACCAGCTCTTGGGCTCACCTTCAGCGGTGCGACCTTCGATCGTCAGAGTTGGCCCGTTAACAGCGTCAAGTGGCATCACCCCGCCAGAACGCCAGCGAAAGCGGAGTGTCAGCCGGCGATAATCACGCCTGGTTTCATAAGCGAGAAGGGGATGATCCCAGCGATCCTCACTGTCCCAGATCAGACCAGCCAGATCGTCGCTACGATAGAAAACGGTGTCCACGCGCAGCGATTCCGGGCCGGTCGTCACCACCGATGCCATCATCGGGCGAGGAAAATTCAGCGTCCAGAAACGCGGATCAAACCGCATCACCGGTCGGCTCGCTTGGCTCCGCCTTTTGTTGCACAACCAATAAGCCATGGGTCAATCACCGGCCTGCAGCAGAGCGTCACGAACAGCGCGGGCAACCTGACGGCCAGATCGCTGCAAGGCTTGCGGCGCGCTCATCCGGCCATTGTCCGAAACACGGATGGTGAGGTTTATCGCAGGCGCGCCGCTGCGACCGGAAGCAGTCTCGATCCTGCCGCTGCTGGTCGGCACGAACACTTCAGGCCCGTGCTCGCCAACACGGTAGGCGCGCCCTGGCGAAACTGGGCCGCCCGTCGCTCTGCCTGGCAGACCCAAGGCACCGCCAAGGATCGATCCGAGCGAGGACAGCAAGCCGCCGGACCCGCTTTGCCTGCCGCCGCCCGCCAGACTGTCGATCCCGCTGCGGATCGCCGCACCCGCGATTTCCGACAAGACGGACATCGCAACGCGGCGCAGGTCTTCAAAACCGAACCTGCCGCTTTGCAGGGCGCGCGTAAGGCTGCTTTCCAGCATGCGACCGGCCCGATCCAACCCATTTGCAAAAGGGCCATCCAGTTCAGCACGCATCGCCGCGACATCGCGTGCAAAACCTTGAGTGTCAGCGCGCACCGCGACAACCAATCTTTCGATCTCTTCATCCATCTGGAAACAGCTCCATCAATGTTTTG
>JAJTFR010000193.1 GCA_021298455.1 Sphingomonadales bacterium
ATAGCGGGCTGCATTGCCATATAAAGCAATCTTTATATTTGATCTCGTTAAAAGCTGCAGCTAAGGGCAGGACGTCAAAAACCTCCCGGAGACCAAGCCTGTGGCTTTCAACGATTATGTCATTGCCGATATTAATGAGGCCGATTTCGGTCGCAAAGAAATAAACATTGCCGAAACCGAAATGCCCGGCCTTATGGCGCTGCGCGAAGAGTTCGGCGCATCGCAACCGCTGAAGGGCGCGCGGATTGTCGGCTCGCTGCATATGACGATTCAGACCGCGGTTCTGATCGAAACGCTCACCGCTCTTGGCGCAGATGTCCGTTGGGCAACGTGCAATATCTTCTCGACACAGGATCACGCTGCTGCGGCAATTGCCGCGCAAAATATTCCTGTGTTCGCAATTAAGGGCGAAAGCCTTGCCGATTATTGGGACTATGTCGGTCGCATCTTCGATTGGGGTGATGAAACCACGGCCAACATCATCCTCGACGACGGTGGCGACGCAACGATGTTTGCGCTTTGGGGTGCAAAGCTTGAGCGCGGCGAAACCTTTGGCGAGCCTGAAAATGAAGAAGAAGTTGAATTCCAGCGCGCGCTCAAGGCATTTGTTGCCAAGAAGCCAGGCTATTTGACGGAAACCGTCAAGAATCTGAAGGGCGTTTCGGAGGAAACCACAACGGGCGTGCATCGCCTTTACGAAATCGCGAAGAAGGGCGAACTGCCATTCCCTGCGATCAACGTAAATGACAGCGTTACCAAGTCGAAGTTCGACAACCTTTATGGCTGCAAGGAATCGCTCGTTGACGCCATCCGCCGTGCCACCGACGTCATGTTGGCTGGTAAGGTTGCATGTGTTGCGGGCTTTGGTGATGTAGGCAAGGGTTCGGCTCAGTCGCTCCGTAATGGCGGCGCGCGCGTTATGGTCACTGAAGTTGACCCGATTTGCGCACTGCAGGCAGCGATGGAAGGTTTTGAAGTCGTCACGATGGAAGAGGCTGTACAGCGCGCAGATATTTTCTGCACCGCCACGGGCAACGCCGACGTCATCACCGCCGAGCATATGATGAACATGAAGCCCATGAGCATCGTGTGCAACATCGGTCACTTTGATAGCGAAATCCAGATTTCCGCTTTGTCCAATTACAATTGGAATGAAGTTAAGCCCGGCACCGATCTGGTTGAATTCCCAGACGGCAAGCAGATCATCGTTCTTGCAAAGGGCCGCTTGGTCAACCTGGGCTGCGCAACCGGACATCCAAGCTTTGTGATGTCGGCAAGCTTCACCAACCAGGTGCTCGCGCAAATTGAGCTTTGGACAAATGGTGCAAACTATAAGAACCAGGTTTATGTTTTGCCGAAGCATCTCGATGAGAAGGTCGCGACACTTCACCTCGAAAAGCTTGGCGTTAAGCTGACCAAGCTGACCGACAAGCAGGCGGGTTATATCGGCGTATCTACCGAAGGGCCGTTCAAGCCAGACCATTATCGTTATTTTTTTCGTTGCGCGGCGCAAGCATTTGGGCATTAGCTTGTTCTGGGTAAATTAAAGGGCTTCATGACGATGACAGGCACCGGCCTGCCAATTGCACTGATCGGGGTTTTAATGGTTGCACGTTGGCAAGGCGATGCCCTTGAACTCGTCGTGTCAGACAATGGGCTGGGTATGCGCGAGGCAGACGTCCTGCGCGTTTCTTCGGACAATGCGGTTCCAAAGAACGCCGATAGCAACGGTTCAATCACGCAGGGTTTAGGCTTGCCTTTGGCGCGTCAAATTATTGAATCGCACGGTGGGACGTTGCAGCTGCATTCTGCGCCGGGCAAAGGCACGACGGTTATCATGGTGTTGCCGCGGTCATGATTATTGCGACCGATGTGGATATGCGCGAATATGGTCGCGCATTGGCGAAGAAATTGTCGCCATCAGATTGGGTCGCCATCAACGGGCCGCTGGGCGCTGGAAAGACCGTATTGTGCGCTGGCATATTGGCAGGCCTCGGATTTGAAGGCGAAGTGGCGAGCCCATCCTACGCCATTGTGCATAGCTACGAACCGCCAGAGGTTTTGGTTGCCGTTGCCCATGTCGATTTGTATCGCTTGGATAATATCGACGATTTGGACGAATTAGGGCTCATCGCCGAACGCAGCGATCGCGTCACGCTGGTGGAGTGGGCTGAACGCTTCGGTGGCGGCTATGTGCGGCCCAGCCATGTAATCGATATCGTACCGCAAGCGGACGGCAGCAGAATTTTGACTTTGAAAATGGATAATGATGACACCCGTAACTGATATGGTTCCGCCCGCTGGACTGGACGAATTTTTAACGCGCCACGGTTGGACCGATGCGCAGATATCCCCGGTGGCGGGCGATGCGTCTTTCCGCCGCTATTTCCGCGTGAATTCGGCGACGCGCGGCAAGGCTATATTGATGGACGCGCCGCCACCGCATGAAGATCCGCAGCCGTTTCTCGACATTGCCCAATATTTGACCGGGCATCAATTTCGGGCGCCAGAAATTTATGGCACGGACTTGACCCGCGGACTGGTGTTGCTTGAAGATTTTGGCGACCGCAGGATGCGCGAGCATCTGGATGATCACCCAGCGGATGAGGCCCAGATATACCGCGCCGCTATTGATACGATTGTGCGATTGGCAGCCACCCCTGCAGCGGATGCGCAACCCTATGACATGGCGACCTATCTGCGCGAAGTGCAGCTGCTCACCGAATGGTATATGCCGGCGATGGGGCTTTCCTGTGACGCGAGCGCATTTGACCAGATGTGGGTTGATGCGCTGGCTCCATTGGCGTCTTGCCAAGATGTCACAGTCTTGCGGGATTATCATGCCGAAAACATCATGCTGCTTGATGATGGGGAACAAGGCATCATCGATTTTCAAGATGCGCTGGTGGGTCATCCGGCATATGATTTGGTATCGTTGCTGCAAGACGCGCGGCGCGATGTCCGCCCAGAGTTTGAGGCAGACATGCTGGCATGGTAAGGAGAGATATTTGTCCTTTCTGCCACGCATGTGGAGCTTGCTGGAACGCGATTTGGCGCACCCGGCACTTGCGAACGTTAAGCAATGGTTCGATACCCATATTCCCACTGAAGTCCGCAGCCTTAGCCCATTAGACATTACGCATGGTTAAGCATGTGAACACCGCAATGATCATGGCAGCGGGCAAGGGGACGCGGATGATGCCGCTCACCGCTGACCGCCCAAAGCCATTGGTTGAGGTTGGCGGCGTCGCCTTGCTGGATCATGTTCTGGATCATTTGCGTGATGCCGGCGTTGGCAAGATTGTCGTCAATGCACATTATCGCGCCGATCAGGTTGAATCGCATCTTGCCGCCCATGCGACGGATTTTGACGTGTCGATATCCGACGAGCGCGATTTGCTGCGCGATACAGGCGGCGGGCTGGTTCAGGCATTGCCGATGATTTTGGACGATCCGTTCATCTGCGTGAATGCGGACAATTGGTGGACCAACGACGGCGAGAATGCGATTTCACGCCTGATGGCGCATTGGGATGCTGCACGCATGGATGTGCTGATGTTGCTGGTGCCATTGGCGACGGCATATAACAGCCAAGGCATTGGTGACTTTAACATGGATACAGATGGCCGGCTGTCGCGTCGCGTGGGTGACGCACCTGCGCCTTATGTCTGGACAGGCATTCAGCTGCTTTCCAAAAAGCTGATTGTTGACCCACCGTCCGACGTTTTTTCGACCAACGTCTTTTGGGATCGTGCGATTGCCCACGGCCGGTGCATGGGGTTGGTGCACGAGGGAATGTGGTTTGACGTCGGCTATCCCGCGGCAATTACCGCCACAGAAGAACGCTTGGGCCTGCATGGCATCGGATAACGCCACGGCGCAACGCGTGCGCGTTTTTAACGTTCCGCTCGGGAACGACTTGTGCGACGTAACTGCGCAGTGGATATTGCAGACATCGGGGCAGGACCCGCTCACGGTTAGCAGCACAATATTGCTGTTACCCAATAACCGCGCCATCAAAGCCATGACAGAGGCGTTCGTCCGGCATGCCGCACCGGGTTTGCTTTTGCCACGCATGGTGGCGGTGGGCGATATGCAACTCGATGAGGTATTGGGGCCGTTGCTCGATCCCATTGCGTCAGAAGACATTATCTGGCCCGTCATTGGATCATTTGACCGGCTGATGCTGTTGGCGCGCTTGGTGCAGGAACATCGGCCGCAAGGTACGTTTTTGTCGTCCGCTGAGGCTTTGCGTTTGGCTGGGCATTGGCAACGTGCTTATGGCCAGCTTTTGACGATCTTGCCCGCCTATCGCGCCGAACTTGCTGCACGAAAATTGATGGGCCCTGCCGAACGCCGAAATAAGCTTCTGGCTGGGCTGGAGCGGCGTCTGGCTGAACGCAGTTTTGACATGCCTATCATTGCGGTCGGCATTACCACGTCGGCCAAGGCGGTCGCAAAACTGCTGCGCCGTGTTGCCCTCATTCCAAATGGGCAGGTTATCCTGCCCGGTGTTGACCTCGAATTGGCGAAGGATCGCTGGGACAGTTTTTCTGCGGCAGTTGAACCCGAGAATGTGCCAACGCGCCGCCGGAATTTTGAGGTGCATCCCCAATTCCACCTGAAACATTTGCTCGACCTCATGGGGATCGACCGAAGCGAAATCGATACGTTGCCAACTGCACGCGTCGAACGCGTGGCCGACACTATTTCGGAAATTTTCTGCCTGCCGGAACATAGTGTGGGTTGGCAAGAACTGGCACCGTCGCGCAAGGCACTATCACATACGCAATGGTTTGAGGCTGATGACAGCGCGCTGGAAGCAAAGGCGATTGCCGTGCGCATTCGTGGCGAATTGGAACAAGCCGAAAAGCGGATCGCGCTGATAACGCCTGACCGGGAACTCGCGGTCCGTGTTGCGGCGCAGTTGCGTCGCTGGGACATATATGTCGACGACAGCGCGGGTATACCGCTTTTGCAAACGCCAAATGGTTCGCTGGCGCTCGCATTGGTTGACGCGATTTCGGGCCGGTTTTCCGGCACGTCGGTATTGGCGATTGCCAAGCACCCTTTGGTGTTTGCAGGGCCTGACAGGCTTGATTGGCTCGACAAGGTGCGGCTGTTAGATCTCGAATTGCGGGGAGCCGCCAACGGCGTCGGGCTGAGCGCCATCACGCGGCGGTTGGAAAATGCCCGCAAAGTGAAACCAGAGCTCGTTGAATGGTGGCAGGGCTTTGTCCAAATTCTTGCGCCGCTCGAAAATGTCGATGGGCAACCGTTCAGGTTCATCATCGATGCACTGCGCGATGTTGC
>JAJTFR010000083.1 GCA_021298455.1 Sphingomonadales bacterium
TTAACCGAAAAGGACCGGTCGGACCTTGCCTTTGCGCTGGCGCAAGGTGTCGATTGGGTTGCCATGTCTTTCGTGCAGCGACCCGAAGACGTCGCCGAGGGCAAGAAGTTGATCGGCGGCAAGGCATCGCTGCTGGCCAAAATCGAAAAGCCTGCGGCAATCCACCGGCTGGAGGAAATCCTTGAGCTTGCCGATGGCGTGATGGTCGCGCGCGGCGATCTGGGCGTAGAACTGCCGCCCGAACAGGTGCCGCCGCTGCAGAAAAAGATTGTCTCGACCGCGCGGCAAATGGGCAAGCCGGTTGTTGTCGCAACGCAGATGCTGGAATCGATGATCGTATCGCCGACCCCGACGCGCGCCGAAGTCTCCGACGTAGCGACTGCAATCTACGATGGCGCTGACGCGGTTATGCTGTCCGCTGAAACCGCCGCGGGCGCATGGCCGATCGAGGCCGTGTCGATCATGGACCGGATCGCGCAGCAGGTCGAAAGCGACCCGGATTTCTTCAAGCGTATCCACTTTACCGAAACCCCGGCCGATGCGACCACTGCCGATGCCTTGGCCGAGGCAAGCGGCCGTATTGCCGATACAGTGGAAACAAGCGCGATCGTCTGCTTCACATCGTCAGGCTCGACCGCGCGCCGCATTTCACGTGAGCGCCCCTCGGTGCCGTTGTTGGTGCTGACCGCGTCGCAACAGACTGCGCGTCGGCTCGGACTGTTATGGGGTGCCTTTGCCGTGCGCACCCGCGATATTGACAGTTTTGAAGACATGGTCGCGAAGGGCAAGCGAATGGCGCTACGCTATCATCTAGGCAGCGCCGGTGCACGATTGATCATGATGGCAGGCGTTCCCTTCGGCACGCCGGGTTCAACCAACGTGCTCCACGTCGTGCGGCTGACCGGGGACGAGTTGAAGGGCCATTGATCCCTTAAGGGATCAGTAGACTCGAATCCCCATAGCTGTAGAAACGATATTCCGTCTCGATTGCGTGTGCATAAGCCGCGCGCATCCTATCGAGCCCCATCAACGCACTGACAAGCATGAACAGTGTCGATTTGGGCAAGTGAAAATTGGTCATGAGACCGTCAACGCCCTTGAAGCGATAGCCTGGCGTGATGAAGATGTCGGTATCACCTTCGAACGGAAGTATGCGTCGATCCTCGCTCGCCGCGCTTTCCAATAGGCGCAGCACCGTAGTGCCAACTGCGATGATCCGCCCACCGGCATCGCGCACCGCATTCAACCGGTCGGCAGTCGCCGGATCGATCCGGCCCCATTCGCTATGCATCTTATGCTCTTCGGTATCATCCGCCTTCACCGGCAGAAAGGTACCCGCGCCAACATGGAGCGTCAGTGTTTCATGGCCGATGCCCGCGCCAGCAAGTGCATCCATCAATTCAGGAGTGAAGTGCAGCGATGCCGTAGGCGCAGCAACCGCCCCGTCCTTTTGTGCGAACATCGTCTGATAATCGCTCTTGTCGGCTTCATCGATTGCGCGCTTACTGGCGATATAGGGCGGCAGCGGCATCGTGCCCGCCCTATCAAGCAAAATTTCTACCGCCTCCTCGCCATGGAAGAGGAGGATGAAGCTGCCGTCCTCCAGCCGTTCTTCCGCCGTCACGGTCACGCCGCCGCCGAAGATGATCTCGTCCCCCGGCTTCAGCCGTTTGGCGTTGCGGATGAATGCCTGCCAGCGGCGCAGATCGATGCGTTTGTGAAGCGTTGCGCCAATTCCGGCGGCGCCGCGCCGCCCTTCAAGCTGTGCCGGGATCACGCGGGTGTCGTTGAACACAAGGCAGTCGCCTTTGCGCAGTCGCAACGGAAGGTCGCGCACATGCGCATCCTCCATCGGGCCATCACCGGAAACACATAACATTCGCGCCGCATGGCGCGGAGAAACCGGACGCAGCGCAATGCGCTCCGGAGGGAGCTCGAAATCAAATAGGTCTACGCGCATTTTTGTGGATCAGTTAAGCGGCCGGTTGAGGTCAGAGACGCTGATCTGGGGGGCTGCCGGTGCGGCAGGTTTCGCCAGAGCCGCAAAATCGGGCGGGGGCAATTTGTCAGCAGCGATCGACGCCTGCACGATACGGTCCGGGGTTGCGGGTGGCTCGCCGCGCTGGATCGCATCGACAAACTGCATCCCCGAAATCACCCGGCCGAAAACCGTATATTTCTTGTCGAGGCCAAAACGCGGCAGAAAGCAGATGAAGAACTGGCTGTTTGCGCTGTCATCACCCTGCGCGCGTGCCATAGAAACCGTGCCGCGCAAATGCGCACGATCATTGAATTCCGCCTTAAGGTCAGGAAGCGGCGAACCGCCTGTGCCGGTGCCTGTCGGATCACCGGTCTGCGCCATAAACCCTTCAATCACGCGGTGGAAGACCACGCCATTGTAAAAGCCCTGGCGCGCCAGCATCTTGATACGCTCAACATGCGCAGGCGCAACATCGGGGAACATCAAAATTGTCACGCGACCGCCAGTAGACAGGTCGAGATGCAGCGTATTTTCCGCTGGATCCGCAGCCGGGGCGACAGGCGCGGGGACCGCATCCTGCGCATATGCCGCTGACAGACCGAACAGCGAAATCATCAGATAAGCCAAAAAACGCAACATGCTGGAGCACACTCCCTTGATCTCAATTGCGCCTCCTTAGCGAGCCGAACTGTCCTTGTCATGAACGAAGCGACGTTCCTGTAAAACGGTTGCCAACATGAATATTTGGCGACAACATGGGCTCTCGTGAGTATTTGGGACCAGGAGAGACAAGTTATGAAGCCTTTACTGGCGATCGGAATGGTAACGGCATTGGTTGCGCTGTCGGGTTGTTCCAACAAAGGGGCTGATTCGGATGGTGACGGCAAAGTCAGCACGGCAGAGGCTCAGGCCGAACTGGCGCAAGACGGGGCCATGGCAATGCAGCCCGGGCTTTGGGAAGTGAAGATCAGCTTTAGCAGCATCGACGCCCCCAAATTGCCGGCCGAAGTCAAGGACCAGATGCTGAAGGCAATGGGCAACGGCATGTCGGTGCAATCCTGCCTCACCAAGGAGCAGGCTGAAAATCCGGGCGTCGATTTTTTTGGCGGCGACGAACAAAGCAATTGCACATTTGCTAAACTGGACCGCAACGGTAACAATATCGCAGTCGAAATGACCTGCAAACCGCAAGGCGGAATGACGATCGCCAGCAAGATGGATGGCAGCTTTGCCAAGGAAAGCTACACAATGACCATGGAACAGAAAAGCGGCGGAACGCCGATGGGGGATCTGACGATGAAGGGCAAAGTCGAAGGCAAGCGCATCGGGGAGTGCCCGGCACAGTCATGATGAAAACCGCTTTGAAAACTTTCGCACCCGTCGCCCTGTTGTTGACCATTACAGGATGCGCCGACAATGCAGACACCAATGGCGACGGCGTCGTTTCCCGTCAGGAGCGGGCCACCGAAATGCAGCGCGATGGCTATCTGGCCATGGAACCAGGCCGTTGGCGCATGGCCTTTGCCTTTACCGAAATCGACGTACCGCGGTTGGGCAATGATGAAAAAGCCAGTATCAAGTCCGAACTCGCCAAAGGCGCATCGGGCGCATCCTGCCTCAGCAAAACAGAAGCGGCAAAGCCCGGCCCCGATTTCTTCGGCGGCAAAGGCGCGGAAGACTGCAGCTACCAACAATTCGACATTGCCGGCAACAGGGTCACGATGAAACTGGTGTGTGGCATGGGCGATCTTGGCAAAGCGAACATAGATCTGAACGGCACCGTCGGCGATCGAGATTTCGCGTTCGATACCGATCTGCAGGTGCATGTCCCTATGGCAGGCAAGATCACGCTAAAGGGCACGATGCAGGGCACGCATGAAGGCGAATGCCGGGGCGACGAGTGAGCATCAGCTTTGCCCGGCGCGCGCTGATCTCCGCGACCATAACGTTCCTGGCTGGACCGCCGGCCATGGCCGAAAGCCCTTCGCGTTTGCCCGAGCCGGCCCAAGTGCGGGTCGATTTCAGCGCGACGGCAATCACCGCACATTCTGCGACAGGCGAAGCCGGCGTTGTCGGACGACCCGTGACCATCAACGATCCGGCGCGCGTTGCATCAATCTCGAAACTGGTGGGTGCCTTGGCGGTAATGCGGTTGGTCGATCAGAGGCGGATCGATCTTGATCGCGATATAAACGACTATTTGGGTTACAGTATCCGCAACCCGGCCTTTCCCGACCGCAAGATCACGCTGCGCCATTTGCTGGCGCACACATCGGGCATACGCGACAACATCGATTATCTGATCCCGCTTGATGGCAAGCTCGCAACCGTTCTCGCCAATCCCGACGCATGGAACCCGATCCATGAACCGGGCGACTATTTCAGCTATGCCAACCTCAATTCGCCGGTCATCGCGGCGACCATAGAAGCGGCCACGCGCGAGCGGTTTGACCGCATTGTCGCAAAGCAGGTACTGGCCCCGCTAAGGCTAGACGCCTGCTTCAATTGGGGCGCGGGCTGTTCTCCGCAAAGGCGGAGCCAAGCAGTCACCTTGCTGCGGACCAATGGCGATCTTGCTCGTGATGCGGCAATTCAGGGTGCCGATCCTTGCCCTGTGCTTGCAGCCAGTGATGGCAGCTGCGATCTTGGTCGTTACCGGATAGGAGAAAATGGCTCATCCTTCAGCCCGCAGGGCGGCCTGCGGATTTCAGCTCAGGGCTTGTCCAAGATCGGGCAGGTGCTGATCAATGGCGGTCGTCCGCTTTTGTCGAGCAAGGCCTTTGCCGAAATGACAAAGATGCAATGGCGGTTCAATGGCGCCAACGGGGACGATGATCGCGGCTATTTCAACGCCTATGGCCTTGGCGTGCACATCCACCAGGATAGCAAGGGCACGCGATGGATCGGCCATGTAGGTGAGGCCTATGCCTTGCGCGCCGGCCTTTGGGTCAATCCGAAGACGCGGCGCGGCTTTGCCCAGTTTGTGACGATGGTCCCAGCGGAAACGCCGGTCGGCCATTGCCTTGAAACCTGCCCTTAGAGCATCGCATGGCCCGGAAACAGAGATGGGAGGATGCCGATGAAGCGGCGGATGAGGCAGTGGTCGTGCAGACCTGCTGGCTATGCAGCCGCACGATCGGTGAAACCGTCGAATGGCATCATCCGATACCGAAGAGCAGGGGTGGGCGGTCGCGCGAGCCGATCCACCCGATCTGCCACCGGACAATCCACGCCAATTTCACCAACAGCGAACTGGAACGGCGCTATTCAACGGCAGAGGCATTGCTCGGCCATACCGAAATCCGCCGTTTCGTCGATTGGGTCGCGAACAAGGATCCGGATTTCTACGTGCCGACCAAAGACCGGCGGTGAGCAGCAATGCAGGGACGGTATCGCCTGATATCCGTCCCTGCAGCTACCGCCTGAGAAACGATATCAGGCGGGCTCAGGGCGCTTTCGGCCTTTTGTCACGACGTGCTGCAGCTTGTCCTTTACGGCGAGCTTCATCCGCTTCAATCGCTGGATGCGGTCAAAGCTGGGCCAAGCGCGCCGGATTTCAGACCGCAGCTCATCATCGAGTTTCTGGTGATATTGCAATAGACGGAAATCGCGTTCCGACATGATAAAGCTCCTCTTGAACAATGTTTTGCTCAATCGGATGCTCCGATGCCAGGCGAGGGTATTCGGGGGAAACAGGGACCGCAAAACCTAGCACCGGAGATCCGATGCGGCCGACATCACGTTCCTTCCGAAGAAGCGAGCGCCAGAGGGGCCCGGTCCGCAGAAGCAAATTAGAGCGATTCGTTCTTATATGCAAGCGAAACCGGAATTCGGTTCGTCGCCAATGCGCGGCGCCTAGTCGCGCAAAAGCTCGTTAATCGCTGTTTTACTGCGCGTTTGCGCATCGACACGCTTAACGATGACCGCACAAGCAAGGCCGGGACCGGGCGAACCGTCGGGCAATGGCTTGCCCGGCAACGATCCCGGCACCACCACCGAATAGGCAGGGACGCGGCCGACAAAGACCTCACCCGTGGCGCGATCAACGATTTTGGTGGTCGAAGAAAGGAACACACCCATCGCCAGCACGGCTCCCTGTTCAACCACAACACCTTCGACGACTTCGGACCGCGCACCGATGAAACAATCGTCCTCAATGATCACTGGCCCCGCTTGAAGAGGTTCGAGTACGCCGCCAATGCCGACGCCGCCCGACAGATGGACATTCTTGCCGATCTGCGCACAACTACCTACCGTCGCCCAAGTATCGACCATCGTGCCTTCGTCAACATAGGCCCCCAGATTGACAAAGCTGGGCATAAGGACGACGCCCTTGCCGATATGTGCGCTGTGGCGGACAATGTTACCCGGAACGGCCCGAAAGCCCGCTGCGCGAAACCGGTTTTCGTCCCAGTTGGCAAATTTCGAGGGCACCTTATCCCACCAGTGCGCACCACCCGGTCCACCCGGAATCGTCTCCATGTCGTTCAGGCGGAAGGAGAGCAGCACCGCCTTTTTCAGCCATTGATTGACCTGCCAGTCGCCATCAACCTTCTCGGCGACGCGGCGGGCGCCGCTATCGAGAAGATTAAGCGCCTCGACCACGGCCGCGCGCACTTCGCCGTCGGTGTCAATGGTGATGGCATCGCGTTCATCCCAAGCCTTTTCGATAATTGCCTGCAAATCGCTGCTCATGCCAGTTCCCGTTCTTTCAAGATGCCCAGCCAATTGGCCAGATCGCTGATTTCATGATCCACAAATTCGGGGCATTCGCCACTACCTTCATGGTCGTCGCTATGGTTGATCCAGGCAGTTGTCATGCCCAGTGTTTTTGCCGGCTGAAGATTGTGGACCGAATCTTCAAAAAAGATTGCCCGGGTCGGATCGATAGCGTGCCGTTCGCATAGGCTGTGATAGCTGCGCAGGTCAGGCTTGGGCCGATGCTCCATCTGGTGGATATCGAACATATCCTCGAACAGGCCATCAAGGCCGCGCGCAGTTAGCACGCGCCGCGCATAAGGCGCATCGGCGTTGGTGAAGATCAACTTTCGTCCCGGCAATGCTTCGATCCCTGCACGCAGCTGCGCGCAGGGTTGCAGGAGAGACATGTCGACATCATGGACAAAATCGAGATAGCCATGCGGATCAACGCCATGTTCAGCCATCAACCCGCCCAACGTGGTGCCATGGCTGCGCCAGTAATTATAGCGGATTTCATGCGCCCGCTTTGCATCGACCTTGAAACAATCTTCGACATAGAGCGCGATGCGATCGCGCACCTGCTCCATGATATTATGTTCGGGCGCATAGAGCGTCAGATCAAGGTCGAAAATCCAAGTGTCGACATGATCGAGATCGGGAAGGAGCGCTGCTGACATGGCCGCCGCGTTAACTAGCGCGGGTAAAAGGCGCAACCATCATCTGCGTTAAGACTGGTGCAAGCATTGCGACCACATTAAGAGCAGGGGCCTAAAAGAGGATAGAATCAAAATGGCCGAACAGGGCAAGGGTCGTAACATTGCCATTGGTACATCACTGGTTTTCGCGCTGACGCTGTCTGCCTGCGGCGGTGGAGGCGGCGGCGTGGGTTCAACCCCCGTCCCCCCAGTGGTGACCCCGCCAGCGCCGCCGCCACCTCCTCCTCCGCCTCCTCCGCCGCCGCCGCCTCCTCCGCCGACGGCCAATTTCAACCGGTGCGGGAGTGATCGCCGGCGTCATCGATAGCGGCATTAACGTCGACAGCCCCGAATTTTCAGGCAAGATCCACCCGCTTTCGGGCGATTTCGCTGGAAACCGCGGACTTCAGGATGAAGGCGGACATGGCAGCGCAGTGTCGGCCGTACTGCTGGCTGCAAAAAATGATACCGACACGCATGGCATCGCCTTTGGCGCAACATTGCTGGTACTGCGCACTGATACGGCGGGAACTTGCGCCACGACAGAACCGGACAAGGGCTGCACTCATAGCGACAATAACATGGCGCGTGCCGTCGACCGCGCGGTGCAGGCCGGTGCCAAGGTCATCAACATGTCGCTCGGCGGATCGCCCATGAATGCGACGCTGCGTGCTGCAGTCGACAGAGCGACAGCCGCAGGCATCATATTCGTCATATCGGCAGGCAATGATTTTGATACCGAACCAGCCACTGCCATAAACCCCGATCCGATGGCGATGATCGCGATCGATCCGATTGCGCGCGGCCAGATTATCATCGCCGGCGCGACCGATTCCACCCAGGCGATTTCGGCCTTTTCCAACCGTGCCGGCACGGGCCAGAATTTCTATCTGACCGCATTGGGCGTGCGCGTGCGCGCGCCTGATGAGACTGGAGCGCAATTCCTATGGAGCGGCACCAGCTTTTCGGCACCAATCATCGCCGGCGCGGTCGCCTTGCTCGCCCAGGCATTTCCCAATCTGACCAGCCAGCAGATCGTAAACCTTTTGCTGACCACGGCGACGGACCTGGGCACGTCTGGCATCGACAATATCTATGGCCGAGGCGAACTGAACATTGCCAAGGCATTCCAACCTGTCGGGTCGGCGTCGATCGCAGGCACACCCATTCCCGTCCCCACTAGCGCCACCGGCACCTTGGGCGGACCGCTGGGCGATGCAGGCGGCAACCAAGGGCCCAAGTCGATCATCCTCGACAGCTATGGCCGCGCCTTCAACGCCGACTTCAGCGGAACGATGCGCGCGGCGCGGGCAGCGCCCAAGCTCGCTCCCGCGCTGGCCATCGGGATGAACACACAGATCGCCGCCAACTCAAATTTCGCGGTCACCCTTTCGGTCGCGCAACGCCGTGACGGCGTCGGCCCCGATCGGCTCGATCTCAGCCCGCGGGAACGCGTTCAGGCGCGCGCGGTTGCAGGCGCAGTCATCGCCCGGCTGGGTCAGGACCGGCAGGCAGGGATCGGCATAGCGCGCAGCAGCGGTGCCTTGGTCGGCCAGATGACGGTCGATCGCGCCGCGGCCTTTATCGCGGCCGATGCCGCGCAGGATTCGCTCGGCTTTTTCGTGCGCCCCGCCACCGCCTTTGCCTATCGGCAGACGCGCGGCGCCTTTGGTTGGACCG
>JAJTFR010000084.1 GCA_021298455.1 Sphingomonadales bacterium
TTCGAAATGCACCGCTCCTCTTAATGTACCAAGAAGGGGGTGGCCTTCGACATGCGCCGGCAAGGCATCAACATAAGCGCGCACCGCATCGACAATATGCGCACGGATCGCCAGCAGTTGCGGCTCGGTGCGCAGAAAAAGATGCCCCTGCGTCTGCGTGCCGCCGCGCAGCGATTGTTCGGGCGGTGCGTGAGTTGAAAGGTGGAGGCGGCGCAGCAATGTCGCCAGTTGGTCAAGTTCGGTGTGCGATAGCGGCAGGTCGAAATGGCGAACGAACGGCGGATCGCCGTCGAGCCAAGCCGCGCGTGGATCCCCCAGCAGTCGCCAAATCGTACCCATATAGGGCCATGCCGCCCGCGCGGCCGGTCCGCCCAACAGGCCATGCACCAGCTTTTCGGCACGATCCACTCGCCCCGTACGCAGACAGTGGCGAATTTCAGAGAGCGCGACACCCGGATCGGCAAGGTCGGCAAGCCGGCTGAACAGGGCCTGCGCGCGATCATCGGCGCCGCTTTCGGTGGCGATATGCGCCTCTGCCGCATCCCATTCGATGCGATCGCCCAATTCGGCTCGGGCGCTGGCAAGGATCGCCTGCGCCCGCGACCAGTCCTCGACCTGCGACACAGCACGGTAAAGTGCGAGGTGCAGAGCAGGATCATCGGGAAAGCGGGCCAGCGCGGCTTCCAGTTCGCCGGCATAATCAGGGTCACCCGAAATCCAGCGGTTGCTTGCCAGCCATTCATGCCCGCGCAGCCAGCCCGGATTTTGCCGGACGAGGTCGGTCACAAGCGCGACGCCATCTGCGCTGCGACCTTCCTGCACCAATGCCGCTGCGGTCGATAGGGCAAGCTCCCCATCCTGCGGGGCGATCCGCCGCACGGCGATGAACTGATCGGCCGAAGCCTCTCCGCTTTCAAACGCGACTTGTGCTTTGCCAAGCGCCATGCGCGGATCTTGCGGGGCAAGCTGTGTCGCCCGCGCGAATGCATTGGCTGCTGTCTCCATCGCCTGCTCGTCACGCGCGGCGAGGCCGATCAGTTGCCAGACCTTGGCAACATTGGCTGCCTTTACAGTAAGCGGCTCCAGAAGCGCGAGGGTCAGGTCGGCGCGATGCGCAGCATTGGCATCAATGGCAAAGTCAGTTGCGGCGTTCACGTCCGCAACCGTCAACGCAGACATCACCGCCAATCGCTGTTGTAACTGATCGAATCGGCGCTCCAACGGCGTGTCGGTCATAGGCCGTGCAACTGCCCGCCGGCCTCGATCACCGCGCGGATTCCAGCCTGTTCTGCAGCACCAAGCGCCGGGTGCCAGATATCAAAGATCATCACGACGCGCAGTTCTGCCGAAGGGTTCATCGCTTCATGATCGACGGTATCGTCAAATACCCACGCCTTGCCGCGCTGCCAAAGGCGCGTTTCGTCGCCGACACGGAACCAGCAGCCCTCCGGCACGATCAGCGGCAAATGACAGACCAACCGGGTGTTTGTGATCCCCGTATGTGGCGGGATATGTGCGCCCGGGGCGAGCAAAGAGAACATCGCATTGGGTCCCGCACCTGCAACATTCGGCTGCGGCATCCGGGCCAACAATGCCATCAGTTCCGAACAATGGCGGGCATTGGCCTCTATAAGACGGCCATTTTGCAACAGGTGGATCGCTGTCCAATCGCGGTTGTTGTTGAGCGCAGTCCATTGTTCAAGCGGAACGCCGGCAGGATAGTTTATATAGGGAACGAGTTGCGCCGCCTCTGCGCTGACGGCCGCCTCAAACTCCAGTGCAATCCGATCGGTCGCGGCTTCCAGCTCGGCCATCCAACCGAATAGCGCCTCGTCATAATAGCCGGCATCGCCAAGCCCGGGATAGCAATAATGGGTCGGGCCCTCACGCTCGAACGGTTCAATATGCAGCGCGGATCCAATGAACCGCTTCAGCTTGTCCGTCATTGGCGTTGTTGCCGACACCTTGGCGGCCAGATCGTCATATTGACGCTGCTGCCAGGCGCGATGGCGGGCACGCGCAATGTCGATTACCGGTTCCATCTGTGGCGCATAGGCATCGGGCAATTGCGCGAGCGCGCGGCCATAGGCCATGCCCGCTTCATCTGTACTGCCCAGATTGTGAAGCTGCATCGCGCGCATCAGCAAGGCGGTGGAGTCGAGCGGCTGCACGGCAAGCGCGCCATTGGCGGCACGCAGGGCGGCGGCCGCATCGCCCATGGCATTGGCCATCGCCGCCAGCTTCATCCATGCAGCAAAGCGTTTCGGATCAAGCTGAACCGCTTCTGCAAGGCAGCGGCGCGCGCCCGCAAAATCGCGGTTCATAGCCAGTGTGTCTGCCTGCTGTTCCAGCTCTCCCGCGGTCATGAAAATACACTAACATAATGTAAGCAAAAGAAAAGCGGCGGAGCTTTCGCCCCGCCGCCTTCATTTGGTTCAGTCTGTCTGCGACTTAGAAGTCGGCGGTCAGACCCACGAACAGATAGCGACCAAGATGATCGTATGAGCCCGGGAAGGTGTTGCCGTTGCCGAAGCCGCCCAGCGAGGACTGGCTGATCAGCGGCGGATCGTTGTCGAGGACGTTGTTCACACCCAGACGGAAACCGATCGTGTCCTTCAGCGGAACCGAGAAGAGCAGGTCGAAATAGTTTTCGGCTGCCAGAGCATCGTCGGTTGCCGGACCCGAACCCGGAGCGTTCAGATCGGGATCAGCACTGGTGTAGTCAGCCTTCACCTTGCCAACATAGCGCCATGTCAGCGTAGCTGCGAAATCGTTCGCAGTGCTGAAACGGACCTTGGCTGCATGCTTCCAGGTCGGCTGCGGGTTGCCGCAGGTCAGGCCGTAGAACCCAGCGCAATCATAGGTGAAACCACCGGTGATCGGCTGCGAGACAAAGCTGTCCACATAGTTGCCGACAAGCGACACGCGAACATTGTTGGTACCCAGTTCGAAGCGTGCATCGGCATTGATGT
This sequence comes from Sphingomonadales bacterium, assembly GCA_021298455.1. GTDB lineage: Bacteria > Pseudomonadota > Alphaproteobacteria > Sphingomonadales > Sphingomonadaceae > Sphingorhabdus_B > Sphingorhabdus_B rara. The sequence goes on from JAJTFR010000084.1 coordinate 2,973, forward strand.
CGATACCCGAGGTGGCAACCGAACCGGTGTTGGTGGTGCGGTCGTCAACAAAGCCCGATTCATCAAGCCAGAGCGAGCCAGCGGCACCTGCCACAGTCGAACGATTGATCTTCGAGCAGAAGAACGGATCGGCCGTTGCGATACACTGGTTCAGGATCACCTGCGCACCGATGGTACCGACAGCATTCTTCACCTTGATGTCGTAATAGTCGACAGAAAGCGAGATGTTGCGGGTCGGCGTCAGTACGAAGCCTGCAGTCCACGAGTCAGCCTTTTCAGGGCTGAGGCCGAGGTTACCACCAAAGAAGCCGTTATACTGCTGAGCCGAGTTCGACAGGATCGTGCCGTACTGCGCAGAAGATACACCGGTCAGCGCGCACTGGGCGCGAGTCGCGGTCGGCGTGGCGCCGGCGCACGGATCGGTACCTGCGAACAGACCAACCGACGAGTTCGAGAAGAGCTCACCGATGTTCGGCGAACGAACTGCGCGGTTAACCGAGCCACGGAGCTTGAGAAGCTCAATCGGGCTCCAGTTGGCAGCGATCTTCCAGGTGTTTTCGCTGTTCGAACCAGCGCCACCACGGACCGAGTAGCTCGAATTACGGAAACCGAGTTCGAGGCTGAGGTCCTGGAAGAAGCTCTTGTCCTGTACCAGCGGAACAACGACTTCACCGAAAAGGTCACGGACCGAATAGGCACCGTCGATCGGAAGGGTCGGGCCGCCCTGGCCAGCACCGTCACCATTGATGTAGGCGAGGTCAGGCTGAGTAGCGAGTTCTTCCTTGCGCCATTCGAAACCGAACGCCGAAGCAACGGTATCAGCCGCCCAAGGCAGAGTGAAGCCAAGGTCACCAAATACGGTGCCGTTGACGATCGTTTCCTTGGTCGTGCCGGTCAGTACCAGCGGAATGCCGATATAGTCGGCAGCACCTTGGGTAACGCCACCAACGCTGAACACATTGTAAGGAACGCAAGCCGCGTTGCCGCTGAGGCAGACGGGGTTGGCCAGCGTGCCACCAACGCGCAAGGCGTCGTTGATGCGAGCGCTCGAAACGTCGTTACGATAGGTGTTAGCAGCCTTGATCTGACCGAACTGGCCATAAAGGTCGTACGACCAGTTGTCGGTGATCTCACCCTTGATACCGGTGATGACGCGGAACTGGTTGAAACCGATATCGTTAAAGCGGTTGCCGCCTTCAACGTTACGCTTACCGATCAAAGCAGTCGCCGTGGTGCCAGCAACACCCAGATTGGTACCGCAGATCGCGCGGCCGATGGTCGGGTTGCCCGCCGTCAGGAAGGGGTTGTCGCAGTTCACGGTACGCGGACCGAAGAAGGCGCCCGAAGGAGCGATCTGAGCTTCGGTGGAGTAGTCCATGAACATCACGTCGAGATACGGATTGAAATTCTCGCTGATTTCATAATCCGCAAACACGCCCGCTGTGTAGCGGGTCGAAGGACGACGGAAGTAGTTTGCAGGAGCGAAGTTGAACTGGTCGCTCGAAACAAACGGACGCGCGCCCGTCGAAGTGATGGTGTAGCTGCTTGCAGTCGGAAGGCCGGCAAGAGCAGCATTGGCAGCTGAAATGCCGCCGATGCGGGTCACGGCCGGAGTGCCCGAACCGCCGCAGAAGAAGTCGGCAACGCCGCCGGTGTTCTGGCCGCTCGGGTTCAGGGTGCAGATCGAGTAGTCATATTTGTCCTGCGTGATCGCAGTTTCATGACGCAGACCGGCATAAGCAACGATGTTGCCGCGATCGTCAGCAAGCGAAGAGCCGATTGCGATCGAGACGTCATAGGCGCCGCCATTGATCGTCGAACCTTCAGGCGCCGAGAAGCGGCTGTTCACGATGCTGCGGACTTCGTTGTTATTGTTGTGCTGGTACATGCTGTACTGGCCATCAACACGAACGCCCTGGAATTCCCGGTTCATCTTGAAGTTGACAACACCGGCAACAGCGTCCGCACCATAGGTCGACGAAGCGCCACCGGTGAGGATTTCAACGCTGGAGATCAGCGCCGAAGGAATGAAGTTCAAGTCGGCAGCGGCGCCACCACCAATGCCACCCGGCATCAGGCGACGGCCGTCAACGAGAACCAGCGTACGGCTGGTACCCAGGCCGCGGAGCGAAACGGTAGCAGTACCGTCTGCGCCGTTCGAAACGCCCGAGTTCTGAGTTGCAAGAACCTGCGGCAGCGAGTTCAGAAGGTCTTCGACCTTGGTCGCGCCCTGGCCCTTAAAGTCTTCGCCGCCAACGACGGTAACCGGCGCAGCCGATTCTTCGTTGGGACGCTTGACGAGCGAACCGGTGACAACGATCGGTGCGCTGTCGGCTTCTTCGCCAGCATTATCCTGAGCGAAAGACGGCGTCGAGATGAGCGCCAGACCGAGCGCAACCGGCGCGGCAGTATATTTGAATTTGCTTAGACGTGCGATTTTCACGTTTCCAGCCCCTATCAAAAAGAGGCGGTCCCCAAGCCCAAAGGGCCGAGTTGCGCCTGTGTTTCCCTCTCTGCACCAGCCTATTGCGCCCCCACTTAAGGGGTGCGAAGCAGGCACGACGGTTCAGATTGCCATGGTGACTGACCGATTTTGCCGCGATGAGCAAAGCATTTGCGCCGTTCGCGCGCCGTTTTTTCCACAATGTCACCATTTTGCAACAGTGGTAAATTTGACCAAATGGCACAACTGGCGTTACCAGCACTGCAATCGGCAACCCCGGCATTGTCGCCGGGCAGGAGGACAGACCATGTCAAAATCTTTGCGCATGTTGGGCGCGATTTCAGTCGCGACATTGATTGGATCGGCGCTGGTTGCGGCAGATCCGAAGGGTCCCGAAATGGTTCGGCCAAAGGCGTTTGACGATGTCCTTGCGTGCAAATCGATCGCCGAACCTGTGGCACGCCTTGCCTGTTACGACGAAAAGGTTGCCGCGCTGGATGAGGCCGCAAAGAAGGAAGACATCATCCTGACCGACAAGGCGGCAGTGAAAGAGGCAAAGCGCGGTCTGTTCGGCTTTGATGTGCCGAAGATCCGAATTTTCGGCAATGGCGAGGATGTTGAGGAAATCGAGGCCAAGGTCAAATCGGTCAGCATCACGCGCGCGGGCATGATCTTGATGATGCTTGAAGATGGCGCACGCTGGCAGCAGGTCGACACAAAGGTTCTCAATCGCGAACCGCGCATAGGCTCGGTCGCGCGCATCCGCAAAGCGACGATGGGAAGCTATCTGGTCAGTTTTGACGGCGGGCCGGCAATACGGATGAAGCGGCTGAACTGAAGCGCATCAGCGCTGCGAAAGCAGCAGCAGCGGATCGACACGCGCGGCGTTCCACTTCATGCCCCAATGAAGGTGCGGCCCGCTTGCCCGGCCGGTTGCGCCGATCTTTCCGATCACCTGGCCCTGGCGGACCAAATCGCCAACTTCGACCAACAACTCTGAACAATGCAAAAACGCACTGCTCAACCCCATGCCATGGTCGATCATCAGCAAATGCCCTTCGAGCGTGAAAGGCGTTGCCGCCGCCAGCGTCACGACGCCATCAGCAGGGGCAACAAAGGGCGTGCCGGCGGGGCGCGCAATATCAAGACCGCTATGATAACTGCCCGGCGTGCCGTTATAGACGCGCTGCGAGCCGAACTTGCCCGAAATTCGTCCCTCGGCCGGCCAGATGAAATCCTGTCGCCAGCCGTCACTTTCGATCCGGCGCGCGCGCGCCGCATTGATCTGCGCCAGTTCGGCGCCGCGCCGCGCCTGAAATTCCGCACTTGTGCGCGCACCGCCCAGCGGATTTGCGGCAACATGCTGGATGTCCCATGTACCAGGTGCCACCGGCACATATTGTTCGATGCTACGGCCATCAGCGAAGGTGGCTGCAAGGCTTGCGCTGTTTTCAGCATCACGGTCAAAACCCAGCAGGAAAAAGCCGTCGGACGTGAGGGGCAAGGGTGCGCCGTTGAACGTCACCGACACCGCGCCTTCGGGCGCGCGGGCGATCATCACCACGCCTTGCGCCGCTGGCCTTGCCAGCCAGAATTGCATCCTTGCTTGCGGTGAATGCTGCCTCAGCGGAACTGCATCTGTCTGCTTGCTCTGAACAGGGGCTTGGAAGCCGCCTGTCGGAACCGGTGCCGGATTTGCCGTGCAACTTGCGCCTGCAGCTAGTAGCAGGCCGAAAAGCGACGGGCGGTTCAGCAGCATGGCCCGGCCGTCACCTTTTCGTCAGCGCGGCCCGGGTGGAGATTTCGGCACTGGCATAAGGCTCCTGCCGCACCACGCTCCAGTAACGCAGTTCATCAAGGGGAATCTGTTCACCCGAAACTGCGCATACGACATGGTCGCCGCTCGACAACATGCGAAAGCCATTGGCCATATAATGCAGCTTGGCTGCCTTGCCTCGGTTCATCATCAACATGGCATCATTATGGGCGCAAAAGGGACAAACGGCAATGGTTGCAATCGCGGCAACCATATCCGGGCGGATTCGCCTAAACATATTTCTGTAGTGATAAACTAATGTTTTGCGCTATTTTAGTGTCGTGGGCAAACCGCAGGGCCAGGGCATTGACACACTAAACGCCGTGCAAGTTGAAACTTTGCGGCATGTTTTGGCGCATCGAAATTCCAAGGAAATCGGCCGGATCATGGGCGTGTCGCCGCACACGGTCGATGCGCGCATAAAGGCGTCAATCCGT
>JAJTFR010000085.1 GCA_021298455.1 Sphingomonadales bacterium
TTTGCACTGGCTGCGTGAATTCGTAATTGTTGCCGGGAATCTGTTGAACGGCCTTGTTAAGCTCAGCGATAAGCTGGTCACGCGGTTTACGCGGGTCGGGCCATTGAACGCGGTCTTTCAGCATGATGAAGTTATCCGCGACCGAAGGCGGCATCGGGTCGGTTGCCACATCGGCTGTGCCAATCTTGGCGAACACCCGTTCGACTTCGGGAAATTTTCGAATGCGGTTTTCAAGTGCTTCCTGCATCTTGATCGCCTGGCTTAGGCTGGTGCCGGGAATGCGCAGCGCGTGCATCGCGATATCGCCTTCATCCAGGTTCGGGATAAACTCTGAACCCAGCCGCGTCGCACCAACGCCTGCAAGCAAGACAAGTGCGACAGCGCCGCCGATAATCAGCTTGCCGCGCTTCATCGTCGCATCAAGCAACGGCGCGTATTGGCGATTGAGCCAGCTCATCACGCGGTTTTCTTTCTCTTCCAAGCGGCCTGTCACGAATTGCGCGATGGCGGCAGGAACGAGGGTCAGCGCGAGGATCAAAGCTGCGGTGAGTGCCATGACGACGGTGATCGCCATCGGATGGAAGGTTTTGCCTTCGATTCCCGTCAGCGCGAAGATCGGCAGATAAACAACAGTGATGATGATGACGCCGAAAATGCTCGGCTTCATCACTTCGGCGCTGGCGCTTGCAACCAAACCAAAGCGTTCGTCGCGGTCTAGCAGACGGCCAAGCCGGTGCTGCGCCTCGCCCAAGCGGCGCAAGCAATTCTCGACGATGATGACCGCGCCATCGACGATCAAGCCGAAGTCCAGCGCACCCAGACTCATCAAATTGGCAGAAGTCCGCGTCTGCACCATGCCGGTCAGCGTCATCAGCATGGCAACCGGAATCACCGCCGCCGTAATTAGCGCCGCGCGAATGTTGCCCAAAAGCAGAAACAGCACGACAACAACGAGCAAAGCGCCTTCGGCAAGGTTCTTTTCAACAGTCGCAATAGTCCGGTCGACCAATTCGGTGCGGTCATAGAGCGGGTGGGCAACGACGCCTGCTGGAAGCGATTTCGTGGCTTGTTCAAGCCGTTCGGCGGCGGCTTGCGCAACCACGCGCGGGTTTTCACCGGTCAGCATGAAGATGGTGCCAAGCACGATCTCCTTGCCGTTCTCGGTGGCGGCTCCTGTTCGCAGTTCAGAGCCGATCACAACCTCGGCAACATCGCCGATGCGGATAGGGACACCGCCGCGCGTTGCGACGATGATTTGCGACAGGTCGGCTTCATCCTTTGCCTGACCCGGCACACGGATCAGGATTTGCTCGCCTGCACGCTCGACATAACCTGCGCCCTTGTTGGCATTGTTGGCCTCAAGCGCCTCGACAATATCGGTCAGCGACAGTTTGAGTGAAGCGAGCTGCTGCGGGTTGGGTGTGACATGATATTGCCGTGCATATCCGCCGATAGTGTTGACCTCGGCAACGCCGGGAATTGTCCGCATCTGCGGACGCACGACCCAATCGGACAGCGTTCGCAGATCGCTTGGTGTATATTCCGAGCCATCGGGTTTGCGCGCGCCGGGTTTCGGCTCGACAGCATACATGAAGATTTCGCCAAGGCCCGTTGCGAGCGGGCCAAGCTGCGGTTCGATTCCCGGGGGCAGTTGCGACTTCGCCGACTGGATTCGCTCATTGACAAGCTGGCGCGCGAAATAGGTATCGGTGCCGTCTTCGAAGACCACTGTAACCTGACTCAATCCGTAACGTGAGATTGACCGCGTATAGGCGAGTTTCGGGATGCCAGAGATCGCAGTTTCGATGGGAAAGGTAATGCGCTGTTCGGCTTCAAGCGGTGAAAAGCCCTCCGCCTCGGTGTTAATCTGCACCTGAACATTGGTGATGTCGGGAACAGCGTCGATGGGAAGCTTGGTCGCGCTATAGACGCCGAGTGCGCAAAGCAGCGCGACGACAGCTAACACAAACCAGCGCTGGCGGATGGAAAAGCCGATGATACGGGCAAGCATGTCAGTTATCCCCGATCAATGGTCATGGCTCGCGCCGGACTTTTCGATGTCGGCGCGAATGAGAAAGGCTCCTTTGGCGGCATACGGCGTGCCGGGCTCGATGCCCGAAAGCACTTCGGTCCATTCGGGTGACTTGCGGCCGAGTTCCAACATGCGGACCTCGTAATCTTGGCCGTAATTGGCAAAGACCACCGTGAAGTCGCGGAAGCGTTGCAAGGCTTCGGTACGCACCGCCAGCGGCACCTGCACCGCGTTGATCGTCACACGGCCACGAAGCGCCATGCCGGGACGCAACCGTCCCCCTCGATTGGGGACCGACGCCCGCACAAGCGCTGTGCCTGCTTCGGCATTGCCGTCGGGCAGATACTGGCCCAGCCGTGTCGCTGCGATTGCCGTGCCTTCCATCGTTTCGATCTGCACCGCCATACCGGGCTGGATTGCGCCCAAATCCTTGGGGAAGATGTTAAACACGACCGTCGTCTGGGCTGGGTCGGTAATGACATAAAGTGCGCGGTCAAAGGTCACGTCGCCGGGGTTGCCATTGCGTTCGGCAACGACGCCGCTCACCGTCGAATAGACCGGATAGACTTGCAATGACTCGCTCGACTCGATCCGCGCCAGCAATTGACCGCGTTTCACAGTGTCGCCGACCTGTTTTGTGACCGAAACAATCCGCCCCGGAAACTGGCCGCGAATTTCGGATCGTGCGGTCGTCGCCAACTGGACTGTCCCATACAGCTCGCGCGTCTCACCGATGGTCGCCGGCCCCACAGTTTCAATCTCGATGCCACCCGCCTTGGCGGCATCAGCGGTGATCCGAGTGCGCCCTTCGGGGCTGGCATAACGCCAGACATGGCGCTTGCCGCTCTCGACCGCGACAACCTCGACATCGAAACTATGCGGTTCCTCGACAACGCCCTGACCGGTCAAATAATCCTTCTCGGCCTTGAACGGGAAGGTGTTGACTTCACCGCCCAGCCGCTTGAGCGTCACCGTCAATTGCACGGTCTTGGCATCGACTGGCTTGCCGTCCTTGGTCGGATAGACCCGGAACTGCGGCGGCACACCGTCCTCGAATATGGTCATTTCAACCGCGAAGTCGCCATCCTTCAAAAGTCGGCCGTTGTGCGGCCCTTTCGCTGGTTCGCCTTCCTCGCCATGCTCCTCGGCGGGTTCGCTGCTGCTGTTACAGGCTGCCAAAGGTGCGATGATAAAAAGCGCTACGGCAAGCTGGGTGATGATTGTCTTTTTCATGGATTAGTCCCCCTGTCGGCAGCGGCGTCAAAGCGTCCGGTCAGCCGGTCAATTTCTGTTTGAAGGTCACGGTAGCGGATAACGGCATCGAGCCATTCGGCCTGTGCTTCCACAATGGCATCAGCGGCACCCTGCATATCGCGGAACGTGAAGCCGCCGCGGGCATAACCATCGCGCACTTGGCGGAGTGCCTTGGTCGTCTGAGGATAGACCTCCCGAACGATGGCATCGGCACGCGTACGGGCAGCGTCGGCTTCGGCACCAAGACTGGCCAGACGGCGGAGCCGGTCGAGCCGCTCGGCCTCGGCGGTTAGTTCGATCCGCAGCTTTTCAGCCTGCGCCTTGGCGATATTGCCCTGGTTACGGTCGAAGCGTCCCAAAGGAATCGTAATACCCGCAACCAGCGCCACATCATTGGTGCCACGCAGGAAGCGCGCGCCTCCATTGACGGAGTAGTCAGGTCGCGCCCGCGTCTGTTCCAATATCACTGCTGCCGACGCTCGCGCGACCTCGGACTGTGCGAGTTCCGCATCGGCTATCGCTAGTTCCCTCGCTGCCGGGATGCCCGACAAAACCTCGCCGACCGTGTCGACATCCTCAGGCCGACCGTTCCAATATGCGGCAAGCGCCGCGCTCGCTCCCTGCTGACGAGCCTGAGCTTCGGTCAGATTAAGGCGCGCTTGCGTGACCCGCGCCGACGCGCTCGTCTCGACGAACAGCGGATCTTTATATCCGCGCACGCGGCGTAAAGCCTCGCGCTGCATTTCAACTTCGACGCCTAACCGGGTCTCTGCGATCTCAACGACATAGCCTGCGATCACAACATCGAGAAACGCACGCTGGACGGCGCTGACAAGTTCAAGCCGTGCGACCCGCGACGATGCTTCGGCAACGCCGATGTCACGTTCTGCATAGGCAACACGCGCGTCCCGTTTTCCGCCGCGCTCAATCGTCTGGCTATAGGTGCCAGTGATCTCGGCTTGGCCAAAGACATTATAGGGTCCGCTGCCGACAAGGTTTTCGCCCTCGACGGTGACGGTTGGGTTGGGGCGGACGCCCGCTTGGACACGGCCAGCTTGTGCGGCAGCGACCGCCGCCTCATTGGCGCGGATCGACGGCGCGGCCTCAATGGCCTTGGCAATGGCCTCATCCAGCGTGATCGGCTCCGCAAAGGCAGCCGTAGCCGGAAAGGCCAGCGCCGCCGCCAGCAAGGCGGTGCGCAATTTGGGAAACATATTAAAACTCCTGAACCGGATGACACGTTAAAGGGTTGGGCGCGAGGCCCGCCCTAACGGCGCGGTTCAGGCAGAGGGTGGTTCAGTGGGGGGTGCCTGACTGAAAGAGGTCAGCGGGTTTGCACGGTGGAACGACAAGAGCGCCTTCGTGGAGGCCGCAACAAGCGCAATGTCAGTCGTGCGGGCGTCGAGCGCGGTCGGGCAGTGATGATGAAGGCTGTCACCCGCGCCTTCATGTGAGGGTGCTTCGTCGCCGTGATAGTCGGACATCGCGTCATGACCAAAGCTAACGCCGCGTTCTGTGTGATGGCTTGCCGGTTCCTCATGTGCGACCGCAGGCGCATGGATCGTGCTCGCGACAAGCGCGAAAACAAGAATCATGCGGGCGAACAAAACCTTCACTAGCCTTCGCTTAGTCGTAGCTCCCGGTTTGGGCAAATAGTTCGTCATTCGGAAGGGGCTTCGATTGCACGGCGCAGGTCGTCGGGAACAGGCATCGGTTGAAAAGCGCTGACATTCGAGCGCCCGGTATTGCCGACAGGGATGCGTCCGGTCAGCGAACCAAGCGGCGCGAGGGCGAGCCGGACGATTTGCCCCGCCGTCTCACGCCAGTCGCGTTGTTCGACCGCAAAGCCGAGCATCGACACATGACTGGCAAGATGCAGCCCCAAATGCGGCTGTGACACAATGTGCGCCCTTTCAAGGTGCAGCCATGCAACGTCGATTTCGCCAGAGCCGCGCGCGGCGTGAAATAAGGCCAGTTCATCCGCGATGACGCGGCGCATAGGCAGCGTCCGCGCAAGCCGGCGCCATCGCTGCTGCCTGTGCCGATAGAACATCTGGGCAAACCCCCAAATGAACGGGGTCAATATTCCGGCGGAAATTTCGACGTCATCGTTATAATGCGTGCCGCCATCGGCATCCGGCGTAATCGTAATCCAATGGTCCCACTTGGAAATAAGCGCACTGTAGCCATTGTCGCGCAACCGCTTTGGCCATTCGCCAATTTCAGGCTCGTGGAGCGAAGTCACGATCCATTGCGTTCCGAAAGGTATGAACCCAAACAGGCGCAACTTGACCTGATAGCGCCCACCAGGCCGGAATGCGTCGAGCGAGGTTTCGCCGACAGGAATGAAGCGCAGCATCGGCCAAGCAATATGTTGCAACAGGGGTGCAGTCTGAACCTCGGCCCAAACTGTCGCGGGTGGCAGGTCGATCCTTGTTGAGCGTAAAACTTTCACGCCGCAACTGTCCGCAATTCGGCGTTCGCCTGCCGGAACACCTGAACGCCGCCAGTAAGAGCAAGCCCCGCCATGATCGCGGCTACCATCAGGTCAGGCCATGCGCTGCCGGTCCCAAAAACGCCAAGCGCTGCCATCATCACCGCGACATTGCCGATGGCGTCGTTACGCGAGCAGATCCAGACCGAGCGCATATTCGCATCGCCGGTGCGGTAGCGATAGAGCAACAACGCGACCCCGACATTGGCGGCAAGCGCCAGCGCGCCGATAGCACCCATCATGGCCGGGTCAGGCGCGGTGCCGTTCACGAACGCGAGAACTGCGCTCCCGAACACCCAGGCTGCAAAGCCGAGCATGAACAGCGATTTAACCAGCGCTGCGCGCGCACGCCATGCCAACGCTGCCCCTACAACAGCGAGGCTGACCGCATAATTGGCAGCATCGCCAAGAAAGTCGAGCGCGTCGGCTTGAAGCGCGCGGCTGTCTGCCGCCGCGCCTGCACCCATTTCAACGAGGAACATGGCGGCATTGACGATCAGCGCAATCCAAAGAATGCGCCGCCAACGCGGATCGGCCTTGGCCGTTTGGCTTCCGCAGGCGCTCTCGCAACAACTGTCCGCCATTCAACATCCTTCTCGACAAATCCTGAGTCGGACATCTATCTACACCCTGTAGCAACTACAGGGTCAAGCGATGAAAATTGGTGAACTGGCAAACGCGACCGCGACCAACGTAGAGACGGTGCGATATTACGAGAAAATCAGCCTTCTTGCGCCGCCTGCGCGCAGCGCGTCAAACTACCGCAGCTATAGTAACGAACATCTGGCCCGCCTGTCATTCATTCGCCGCGCGCGTGATCTGGGTTTCGCACTGGAGGCAGTGCGGGAATTGCTCACGTTGTCGGATGACACTGGCCAAAGTTGCGAAGCAGTGGACCAGATTGCCAGTGCCCACTTGGCCGAAGTCGAACGCAAGATCGATGACCTTTCGGCTTTACGAAGCGAGCTGACCCGCGTGATAGGAAGTTGCCGCCACGGCACTATCGCCGATTGCAAGATCATTGAAAGCCTCGCGCCCACCCCACAGCTTAAAGGAGCCGCCCAATGACATATCTGCTCATCAAGGCGGTGTTGTCTGCCGTCATAATCGTCGCCGTGTCCGAAATCGCCCGCCGCAATGCTGGAATGGGTGCGTTACTGGCGTCCTTGCCGCTGATTTCCGTGATGGGCATGATCTGGCTATGGCGCGACACCCAAGACGTAGACCGGATGGCCGCGCACGCACAGGCAACCTTCTGGTATGTGCTGCCATCGCTGCCGATGTTTCTGATAATCCCGTTGCTTCTCAAACGCGGCGTCTATTTTTGGCCCGCACTGGCCGCAGGATGCGTGCTGACTATTTTGCTATATGTTGGTATGACCGCAGTGTTAGCGCGCTTCGGTGTAAACCTATGAAACAGCTTTTCATCTACGGCGCGGCGGCGCTTGCCGAAATTGGTGGCTGCTTTGCCTTTTGGGCTTGGCTTCGAATGGATAAGTCGCCCATTTGGCTCATCCCCGGCATGTTGTCGCTTGCGCTGTTCGCTTGGCTGCTCACTTTGAGCGATGCCGTTGCAGCGGGACGCACTTATGCTGCTTACGGTGGTATTTACATTCTGGCGTCACTCTTTTGGCTTTGGGCAGTCGAAGATATGCGTCCAGATCGTTGGGATGCCATTGGCGCGACGATTTGCTTATTGGGTGCTGCAATTATCCTTTACGGTCCGGGACGAACATGAAGGTTGAATAAATGACAGATGCGCGCACCGACCATTGGGAAAATGTCTACACGACCAAAGCCGATGATAGCGTGAGTTGGTTTGAGCAATCGCCTGCATGCTCGCTTGAATTGATCGCGGCCACGAGACTGGTTGATGCACTTGTTGCTAACGGTCACAATCATGTGTCGGTGCTAGACCTGTCGGCCCATGCGCTAGATATAGCCAAATCAAGGATGGGTAATGACTCTGGATCGGTTGAATGGATAGTCGGCGATGTGACTGCATGGAAACCCGCCAGCCAATATGACATCTGGCATGACCGTGCTGCATTTCATTTTCTGAACGCGCCAAAAGATCAGGCCGCTTATGCGAATACCTTACATGCCGCGCTCAAAACGGGTGGTTTTGCTATCATCGGCACGTTCGCGCTCGATGGCCCCGAAAAGTGCAGTGGCCTCCCCGTTACCCGACACGATGCCGCAAGCATCGCGCGCGTGCTGGGACCGAACTTTGCGTTAATTGACGAGCGGCGCTACGACCACGTCACACCGGGCGGCAATGTTCAGAAATTCCAGTTCAGCACATTCCAAAAGGTCGGGTGAGGCTATTTGCGCAAATAGCTCTTGTGCCCGATCCATCGACCGGGCACCTTTATCGCCAATCATTCATTCGTCGCAACAATCCATCGCCTGTTCACAGCAGGCGTCGAGTGCAGCGCAGCAGGCCGCAACCGTATCGGCAACCGCCGGAGCAGCGAATGCTGCGGGCGTGATGAAGAAAACGGCGATAGCCGCTGCATAATATTTGGTCATGATAGTCTCGATTGAGTAGCCGGGATGTCATCGTATTATGACGACCCTCGGCCCTTGTTCGACTATCCAGCGCCAATGGTTACACCGCTTAGTGTCGGGCAAATATGCTCGCCTTGCCGGAACCAAAGGCGATGACATTGTAATGGTCCGCCGGATGGCCGGGTGCTTCCATGCCCGGTGACCCCAGCGGCATACCTGCAACGGCCAGCCCGCGAACACCTTTGGTTTTGGCGGCGAGCAAGCGCTTCATATCGGTCACCGGCACATGGCCCTCGAAAGCTATTCCGTCGATGATTGCGGTGTGGCACGAAGCCAGACTGGCAGGCATACCGAGACTTTTGTGGATTGCGGCACGGTTGGCATCATCGACAATCTTGACCGCGCGACCGAATTGCTGGCGCACTTGTGCCGCCCATTTTTCGCAACATCCGCAACCGGGGTCGCGGTGCATTACGATGTCATTTGCCGCCATTGCCGATGTCGACAACATGGCGAGCGCAAGGATCAGTTTTTTCATGGGCAAACTCCGTAATTTCGATGCAGGAATGTTCGGGAGCAACAAAGCCGCCCCCGAACATTATCGCTTATTTGGTTTTCATATCGCCCATGTCATGGCCTTCATGGCCTGACTTCTCGGCATCCTTGGCTTCGTCCTCGCAACAAGCCATTTTGCCATCCTCGCCCTTTTTGCAGCAGCATTCCTTCTTAGGTGAAGGAGGCTCTGCTGCAAAGGCAGCACCGGATAGAGTTAGCGCAACTGCGCCGATTAGTATCTTCATTTTCATAATAATCTCCATGTTCTTGTTTGACTGAAAAGTATTCAGCCAAACCGTGGAGGCGGCGTTTGCGGGATGGCGTTTATTCCAACTGACAATGGCTCTAGTTCTAGCAAATATTTCAGCGAATGGAGCACTATATGGTAATTTTGGGCAGTCGCTGCTTTAAATAAAACAGAACAGCTGAGGTGACACATACCATTTTGCCGCTCATCCGAATGATGGGGCGGAGCAGATTTCTCAGGGCCGACCAGATTGGCTTCCATATCTGTGCAATTTTCCATCATTCGGCTTTGCGCGACGGGCTGGGCATCCGATGAAAAACAATTCGCCTCGGAACGCCCTGCAACCATAATCATTGTCAGTGCCAACAGCGTGTTGATGACAGACATTAACCGAGGGCGACGAAATAAATTCACGATTTAGAATAGCTCAACGCCCGCTTCAAAACAACATTGAGGTCGCTAATCCAACATTTCATGACAGCGCAATCCGCTTGGCTTTGCGCTTACGCCGAAGCGGCCAGCGTATAAATAATAGAACCGTACCAGCAATGCCCAGGACCAAGCCTCCGATGGCGAATGCCAACAGCCACCATGTGTTGAAATTCTCGTGGTTCTTCCAGTCCATGATGTGGAGGCTCCAGAAGAAATCATAAAGCCGCCACGTGCCGGTGCGAACAGCGGTGATTTTGCCGGTATCGACGGCAACAAACACGCTCGTGGCATCGGGATCGGAATAAGCGATACGCCATGCAGGTAGCGCAGCCCGGTATTCAGGGCTTTCGGTCGTGACGCGCGATGCTTTGGAAACCGGCTTCGCGGCTGACTTCCACGCGGCATTCGCGATGGCCGTTGCTTGAGCGGCACCGACCGGCGGTATGAGCTCGCCTGTTTGGGCATCGAAAAGTTTGATGCCGTTGGCGGTCGTCACTTCGGCTACCGCGCGACTTCCCATCATGTGCCAGTTGATAGCTTCAACGGGCGCTCCGGCTTTTGCCCGGATTTGCGCTGGATCGGCAAAGCTGCTGCCCGTCGGAATCATCATCACTGTCTCACGGTCAACCAGATGCTCACCGCGCACCTTGTCGATAGGCAGGAAACTCATGATCACGCCGCTGGCAAACCAGATCAGCAATTGCGCACCGATAATTAAGGCCAGCCATTTGTGAATACGGCTGGCAGTTAGGTGAATGCGGGTGCGTCTGCTGCTCAGAACCAGATCCTTATCCCGGCAACAACGCTGATTGTTTCAGGATCTTCGCCGGCGAGCCGCGAGTAACGCGCGGTTGCGCCTGTCTGTTTGCGCCATTCGACACCAATATAAGGCGCAATTTCTTGCTCGATCTCATAACGCAGGCGTAATCCAGCTTCAAAGTCTGTCAATCCAGACCCTACACCGATAGCGCGAATATCCTGGAAAGCGATATTTGCTTCGATGCGAGGCTGCAAGATTAACGACTGCGTAATTCGCTGGTCGTAAGACGCCTCCACTCGCGCGCGGAACTCGCCTTTGTTCGAGACGAAGCCAGCGGCGTTCACCTTGAACCAATAGGGCGCGATACCCTCGACACCGGCAACGAGATAGGTGCGCGACGGGTCTGGCTTTATGTCGTACCGAACACCGGCTTGCAGGTTCCAGTATGGCGCGATTGCCCGGGAGTAGAGCGCCTGCAATTCAAGATCATCAATGCGCTCACCAAACGCGCCCTCGCCTTCGAATTTCACACCGAAGCGGTTGATGTTGCCTCCGGTGAATGCCTCACCTTCAAAGCGATAGCTTTCGCGGCCCTTTTGGAAGCCGACTTCGAGCAGGTCGATGGTCACCAGCGAATAGCCCATGCCACCTACTTCATACGCCAATTCCTTGCGCGACTTTGCCATGATGTCAGCGCCAAATATTGCATCAGCCGCATGATCCGCTGGCGGGGCTGGCGCTGGCGTATTACCGACGTCGTCCGTCGCGGCCGTTTCATCCTGCATTGAACTCATGTCATGACCGGCATGGGGATCAACGGCTTCTGCAGCCCGTTCCTCAGCCACCGGCTGCGCCTTTGTTCCACCCATGTCGTGTCCGGCATGTGGATCGGTGGCAGGGGGCGGTGGGCTTGGTTCGGCTTTCTCGGCATGCATGTCATGCCCTTGATGCCCCGATTGTGCGAATGTGGGGGTTGCGAGCAATAGTGCGGCAGGAAGGAGCAACGAAGTGTTCATTGCCCTTCCTCCTCATGCCGGACAGTGACAACGCGGAACATGCCAGCATGCATGTGCATCAGCATATGACAATGAAATGCCCAGTCACCCATTGCATCGGCAGTGAAGTCAAAAGTGACCTTGGCTCCCGGCAACACGTTGACGACATTCTTGCGTGGATATTGCCCCTTCTGTCCGTTCACCACCTCGAAAAAATGGCCGTGCAAATGAATTGGGTGCGGCATCATCGTGTGGTTGATCAGGTTCACGCGCACGCGTTCATTGTGGCGGAATGGTAGCGGCTCGGTCTTCTCACTGTATTTCTCGCCGTCCATCGACCACATATAACGCTCCATATTGGCGGTCAGATGGACATCGATTTCGCGCGTGGGGGTGCGCTGGTCAGGATTAGGCTCAAGCGCTCGAAGCTGGCTAAGCGTCAGCACCCGGTGCGGGACTTTCTCCAAACCGGTTGGCCGCTCTTTATTGCGATCCATCGGCATCGGTGCAAGGCTGGCCACACCCGGTCCCATCTTCACCTGCGGCGCCACCGACGGGTCACGCATGTTCATGGAGCCGTGATCCATTTTGCCCATCGCGCCATCCATTGCGGCCATTTCTTCAGGGGTCATATTGCTATGGTCCATGCCTGCCATGTCGGCGCCACCGCTGCCATGATCCATGCCCATGTCTTTCATGGTGAGCAAAGGACGCTCGCGAAGCTCGGGTATCGGTGCGGTCATGCCCATTTGCGGAGCAAAAGTTGCGCGGCACTGGCCTGAACGGTCAATCGATTCAGCGATAAAGGCGTAAGGAATCGCTTCTTTAGGCTCAATGATCACGTCCCACGTTTCGGCAACGGCAATCTGGAACTCGTCGGTTTCTACAGGCGTGAGCGGCAATCCATCCGACGCGACAATCGTCATCGGCAGACCGGGAACGCGAATGTTGAAATTGCTCATCGCGGCCGCATTGATAATGCGCAGCCGCACGCGCTCACCAGGTTTGAAAATGCCGGTCCAGTTGCCCATGCTATCGTGACCATTGATCAGATAATGATAATAGGCACCGGTCACATCTGCGATGTCAGTGGGGTCCATCAACATCTGGCCCCACATCATACGTTCGGACAGTGGCTGATCTTCGCCCTTGGCAAGGCCGGCAAAGGTCTGTTTGCGCTTGTTGAAATAGCCTGCCTTTTGCTTCTGCTTGGTAAAGTTCACATGCGCGTGTGCAAAACTCCAGTCCGACAAAACCAAGACATGCTCACGGTCATAAGCAATCGGGTCTTTGCCTGCAGGATCGACGATCAACGCGCCATACATGCCCATTGCTTCCTGCATGTGGCTATGGCTGTGATACCAATAGGTACCGTGCTGCTTCATTGGAAATTCATAGGTGAAGCTCTCGCCCGGGCCGATGCCGGGATAGCTTACGCCGGGAACGCCATCCATATGGAAAGGAAGCAACATTCCATGCCAGTGAACTGACGTATCTTCTTCGAGCGTGTTGCGCACTACCAGCTTTACGTTCTGACCTTCACGAAGGCGAATGAGCGGCCCCGGTAGCGTCCCGTTAATCGTGTAAGCATGGCCGGTTTTTTTGCCGAGGCGGAACGCCGATTGCCCGACGCTGACTTCAATATTATCACCCGACAACACGCCGGGTTGACCGGCAAGACTGTGCAGCCCGTGCGATCCGCTTTTAGCCCAGGCGGGAAATAAAGGAGCAAGCGCCATGCCGCCGCTCGCGAGAGCCGCGCCGCGCAACAGGTTTCGGCGATCAATAGGAGAAGTCAAAGTCATCGGGAGTCCATATTTAGGTTCTAACCCTGATACGCAAGTCGCACGCTAAACCCTCAATAATTCGGACAGTTGTCCGCGTGCCCGGTAAAGCCGGGTTTCAACGGCCTTTTCGCTGATACCCAAAACCTGAGCCGCCTCAGCCTGCGTCATCCCTTCGATTGTCCGCAAGACCAATGGCTCGCGGATGGCCTGAGGCAAAGTTGCAATCGCCGTCTGAACGCGTGCAAGCTCTGCACGGTCAGAAATCTGCTGGTCGGCGGTGATCGTGTCTGCTGCTACATTAGCAGCTGCCTCGATTGGCAACGCGAAAGAAAAGAACCGCCGCACTGAACGTCGCCGCGCCCAATCGCGGCATTTGTTAATCGCAATGCGAGAAATCCAAGTTTTAAAGGACCGCTCGCTGTCATAGCTTTTGAGCGCAGCAAAAGCAGAAACAAATGTCTCTTGGGTAACATCAACAGCTGCATCGTTATCGCCTATCGTTGCCCGCACCACGCGAAAAATCGGCTCACGATAACGAGCCAGCAAAGCGGTGTAGGCAGATTGCCGCCCACTGAGTGCTAGCGCCGCCAACTCGCCATCTGAACAGTCTTCTAAGGCAAGGCTCATTTTTGGTCGGCAGTCAGTGCCTTAACAACGGCTGCATCAAATTTAGCCACTTGATCGGGCCTGAGCAGCGCGCGCATTGCAAAGATATGCTCCAGCGTCTCTTTTTGCAGTTGTCCCATCGCCATATGCGACTGGTCAATAGCTGCTGCAACCTCGGTGCCATAACCGTGTTCGTTCTCGATTGCCGCTGCCAGCTTGGCGTTATCGGCGCGCATTTCAAGTTCGAGAGCCTGTTTGCGAATAGCAAATTGCTTTTCCAACGCCTCCAGCTTCGCATGTTGGTTGGCATCAAGATCGAGACCGTTATGAAGCAACGCATGAAGTTCAT